>NZ_ANNI01000001.1 GCF_000466745.1 Campylobacter concisus ATCC 51562
AATCTCTATCAAACCCCCAAATAAAGGGGATAAGATATAAATTCCAAAAGCTTATATAAACCTTAAACTTCAAAAACCAGCTTAAATCTTGATTGCCCGAATTAATCAATATTCTATAAATCATATAGCCCTAGAATACTCCCTGCCGATTTTTTTTTCGACGAGATTAAGTCGCTTAAAGCATTCTCTCATTCCGGGCAGACGCTGCACCTTTGGGGCTATCTCTTTAAATTTTGAAGGATTAAATCTTAAAAGCTCATTTACGCGCTCATTCTTTGCGCAAGGCTCTAAAAAATCATATTTCTTTGATAAATACTCTACTTTCTTGCCAAGCTCGCTCAAAGGCTTTAAAATGTTTTCTTTACTAATATTGCGCGCTGCTAGCCCCAATGCTTTGCCGACTACCAAATCATCGTTAAAGTCCTTTAATATAGGCATTTGCCTGTCAGCATTCGGCACTATTTGCTCTACGATCTTGCCAAACTCTTTGCCGCGATCGTCATTATCGAACGCTAGCGTAAATTTTGCATCCGGGGCGAGCTTGCGAAGCGCTTTAATCGCATCTTTTTGCGATGTCGATATTTGCCCGTTGGTCGAGCATAGCAGCGTCTCTTGCAAATTTATCCCTTTCATCTCGCAAAACGATAGCGTGTCGATCATGCTCTCGCTGATTATTATATTTTTAAATTCTTTGGGGCTTTTATGTGCGTTATCGGCTTTTAAAATTTCTAGCCCCTTATTTCCGTTGCAAAGCTGTTTGATAGGCTTATCGTATGCTTTTCCTTGCGGATCGTGTGTTAAGGGCTTTGAGAGATAGCTTATCGTTCCGCTTTGCTTTAAAAACTCTTTCGTGCCGGCGTCCGTTTGCACTGACGTTAACGTGTACGTCGGTACGACCGCGTTTTGGTATTTACTGTCTTGTTTTAGGCTGCTAAATTGTGCCAATAGTTCTCCGCTTAGCTTCCTACGGCTAATTAAAAATGAATTTTTATCCGTCTTATCTAATTTTTTAAATTTTTCTATTATTTCATTATCGATTTTTTTAGTAGTTGCTTTTGGTATAGTATTGTTTTGTAACTCCTTTATATCTTTTATTTTGTCTTCGTCTATTAAATCTTTTACTTCTACTCCGCGATTTTTAGCGAAGCTGTAAATATTGCCCCGATCGGTACTGTCATTTGGATTAAAATATAAGTAGTGGCCGTTTGATTGGCGCGATACGACTATCGTATCTCCGTAGTCGTTCGTAAGCGTTTTGTAGTTACGGCTACTTTTGTCTCTTTTTTCAAAGTAGCCGTTATTTTTTAAAATTTCATCGAGCGCGAGCTCGACTAGATTTTCTTTCATCTTGGACACAGATCTAAAAATGCTTGTCTTTTTTGAGCCTGCTTATGCGCCTTTTTAGCCGTAATCGAATAGTACTTTTTAAGGCTTGCGGCGCACTCCGGCGGGCGAGTAGCGCTTGCGAGGCATAGCACCGCTTCGCATGCCAGTTTCTTATCGCCGGTAAATACGTCGCCGAGCTCTTTTGGAGCAGACGTCTTTGTCGCCGTATCCTTTGCGCTCGTCTCTTTTGCGGTCGCGCCGCTTGCCGCAAAAATTGCACCTACGATCAAACTAAAAACTAGTTTTTTCATTCTTTCCCCTTTATTTGAAATATACGAATTTTGGTAGTCCCAGCTCATCTTTCGGGAGCTGCTTGGTTTCTGGCTCAAATATGGCGTCGTTGCGCTTATATTCTACGACCGACTGATTAAAGCTCTCTTCGGTTAAATTTTTATTGCTGCCGCTTTCGTTTAGCTGCTTGCTAGTAGCCATCGTGCTGGTATAGTTGATATTCAGCTCGTATTGATGCTGCAAATTTTCTAAAATTTTAAGCAGTATCGAGTTCGTGAGGGCTTGAGCTTGCTTTTGGTTGTTTGGTTTGCTCAGCTGCTTTGAAAGCTGCTTTAAATCGTCGTTCATTTTCGCTTTTGAGTAAGGATTGGTCTTATCGTCGCTATGAAAGGTATCTTCAAAGGCTAACAAGGCGTTTGTTTTCTCGATATTATCCCTTTCTTGCAGGAATTTCTCGGCATTTTTTATGTTGTTGATTTGCGCTTGATAGTTCGCTCTTTGGATAGGATCGACGGCTTTATTCATCTGCTCGGTCAGCTCGTCTATGCTTTTGCTCAAATTTGCGCCGTCTCGCAATGCGTAAGTGCAGCGATTAACCTTGCTTTTGATTGAGCTCTTGGTTTTTCCTAGCGTCATTCCGAAAAATTGGCTATTATTTTCCAAAAACGAGCACGCGTTTTGCACTCTCGCTATATCGCCCATTATGTCATTGGGGATATTTTTGACGTTATCGTAGATACTTTGCATTTGACTGATCATGCTTTGCGCATCGCCTAGTATATCGTAGATGCTGTTCATATCTATGCCGAGCTCGGCCATCTGTTTTTCAAAATTTAGCGTATCTTTGACCATTTGCTCGTACTGCTTGATTTGCTCAGCATAGTCTTTTAGCGTTTGAGTATAGCCCATTACCGCTTGAGCTATCGCGGCCACGTCTATAACCGGAACGCCTCCTGCGTTTGCGCTGCTAAAAAATAGCGCCGTTGCCGCACCAATAGATATTAATGTTTTCTTCATATCTCTCTTCCTTTCTGCTCGGTATTTTCTTTTTTAGTTTCCTTTTCTGCCCATTTTTCGATGGTTTGTTCTAGCGTTTTGGTAGCGTTTGGATAGCTATACCTAAATCTATCGGTATCTATCGGCTTGCCCACCTCGTCTCCGTGTCTTCTTTTTACATCGATTTGCCCCTCTTGCAACTCTACGTAAAGCGGCGTTAATTTATCTATGCCTTTGTCTTTGTTGTCTTTAATTTTTTCGTATAACCTTGCTTCGTTATTCATGAGCTCTAGCTCGTTTTGTAGCTGCCTGAAAAGGAGCGGGTTTTCCTTTTCGAATTTGGTTTGAAATTTTTCGTCGTCCTTGTGCGGGGTCATCACTTTTTTGTTGTTATCCTCGTTTATTTCCCACTTTCCCCTCTTGTCCTGCTTATCTTCGAGTCCTTGTATCTCTCTGGCTGCATCTAGGTACTTTTTTGCCCTTTGTTCGTCGTGCTCGCACGCTAGGGCTAGGCTAAAATTTAAGTCTATAAAGCTCTTTCTTAGGCTCAAAAAATCGTTTTCGCTTTTGACATAATTTTCCAAGTCACCCTCAATCACGTTTCTTCTTTGTTTTGGCGTTATATTGCTCATTATAGGCTCCTGCCTCTGTCATTTTCATTTTCTTGCCCTTTGGCCTTGTTTAAAATTTTGTCTTTGGTCTGCACTAGCGTATCGTTTACCTTTTGATAAAATTTAGGGTAGCTGTCTTTAAAATTCGGCGTTTCTTTTTCGATGTCACCCATCATCTTTTTTAGCTTTTCGTATCCTTTGACGTCAAGCCCTTTTTTGGTTTCTTTTTCATAGGTCGTTTGTAATTTAGCGTAATTAGCCCGCTCGTTCTCCATCTCTTTAAAACCGCCTTTGACTTTTTTGCGTTGCGTATAGACCTCTTTTACCAAATCGCCGACAGCCTCTTTAAATTTAGGACTGTCAAAGGCTAGATCAAGCTTTTCTTGGCGCTGACGATCTTTGGCGATGCTTTCTTCTTTACCCTGTTTTAGCATCATCTCAAGGCTTCTGTCCATCTCTTGCAGCGCGGTTATAATGCCGTTTATCCCATCGCTATTCATTAGGTTGTCGATCGATTTTTGAAAATTCGCTTCAAGCTTCGATTGCTTATCTTTGAGGTCTTCGAGCTCCTTTTCGTGCTGCATTTCTAGCTCGTCGGCTCTCTTATTCCAGTCTTCTTGCTCTGCGCCGTTTTCTCTGCCCGGCTGTGGTTCGTTTTGCTCGGGGCTTGGCTCTTTTTCTTCCCCTTTTTCCTTTTTGGCGATTTGCTCTTCTTTTGCCTTGATTTGCTCTTCTATTTTTTCTTTCTCTTTTAAAATTTGCAGACTCTCTTTTAAGGACTCATTTTTTTCTACGCCGTCCAATCTGTCTTTTACGAATTCTCTTTTTGCTTTCGGGCTTTTAAATTCGTCCAACTCCGCCTGTCTTTCCCTGATTCTCGTATCTAACAGCTCTTTTTCGCCTAGTATTTCTACGGCTTGCTGCGCGTCTTTGCTTAAATTTGCAGCTCCCGTTACTTCGTAGGCAAATTTTTTGTTAATGTCTCGTATGGTGTATTCTTTGCCGTTGTCGAAGTCCTCTTTTAAGTCCATATTCATTTCTCTTAGGGTGAGCTCTTTTATTTCGGTCACATCCCTTAGACTCATATTGGTTTTATAAATATCGTTGATCGCTTCTTGAACCTTGCTATCGTCGTCCGTTCCGTATGCGGTATAAAATTCTCTTACGCAAGCTACTGCGCTTGTTTCGCTGCTTTTAAACAACCCGGTGTTTTCTATGGCTTCTCGACAATCTAAAATTTTGTCTCTCGTGTCGTCTATATCTTTATTTTGCGTTTGCGGCTCGTTTTCTTCCCCTTTATGTATACTCGAAGCTGTAAGCGTCTGTTCGTCCTCGCTTAAATATGCCCATTCAGCCATTTGCTCTTGCGTCAGCTCTTCTGCCACCTTAAATCCTTTTGCTAGATTATTTTTCATCAGTCTATCATTTGTTAAATTTAAAAAACTTTTAAAAAGTGATATATAAAAAATCGAAAAATGCTAAAATTCAAAAACGCTCACAAATGCCTTTTAAATGCTCTACAATCAAAAATAAGCTTTTTCCCCTATTTCTTTCTTATTTTTTATCTATGCGGCTTTAATAGCCTTTAAAATCGTTTTAGCTTCTAATTTAAAATTTTCTCATCGCATTAAGTAATAATTCTTTAAAATTTCCTCTCTGCATATATAAATATATTTTTAAGAAAAATTTAAGTTATCTAAAATTTAATTAAAATTCTAAAAATTTAAATTTTCAGCAACACAGACTCTATCTAAATTTTATTTTTTCCCTTTTTTAAATTTGTTTTTTACACTATGGTAAGGGCGGGCGAGATTTTGTAAAAGCTTAAACTTTTTATGTAACTTTTACTTAATTGAATTAATGGCGATAACGATTTTGTTTTATGAGTATTTTATTATATAAAACTTAAAAATAAAAATTAATTATTAGCGAGATTTTGTAAAAAATCGCTTTTCTTAATTGATTTTTTGCTTGTTTTGAGAATTTCAATCTCCGTAAAATCGCACTTTAAGCAAAAAATTTTTATTTCAAAAAATTTTAACCTTAAAGGCGGCGACTTTTCGCTTACTTTTAATTAAATTTTGATAAAGTTACTCGTATGAAAAATTTAGAAAAAAATAAAAATATCTACGTGCAACACGGACGTTTTTATATCGATTGTCAAAGGGACGGCGTTAGAATTCGCCGTGCTACGGGTCTTAAAAAGTCACCTTTGGCGTTTGATTTCGTTCGTAAAAATTACGATTTATTTCTCGGCTCTAAATCCGATATCGC
Source organism: Campylobacter concisus ATCC 51562 (assembly GCF_000466745.1). NCBI lineage: Bacteria > Pseudomonadati > Campylobacterota > Epsilonproteobacteria > Campylobacterales > Campylobacteraceae > Campylobacter > Campylobacter concisus. The sequence goes on from NZ_ANNI01000001.1 coordinate 5,499, forward strand.
GGAGGCTAAACGCCGGTATCGCGAACTCGAGGACTTACAAACCGACAGGCTCCTTAGAAAAGGGGAGAAAGACGCCGGCGCTATTAAAAATTCTAGTGAGTTTAGCTTTGATAGCGTGATCGATCGTCTCCTTGCCGAGAAGTCGTTTTTAAAGGATAAAACTAGGCGGCTTTACGTGATTATGAGCCATACGATCACGGAATTTTTAAACACTAATGGTATCTTCTACCTAGCCGATTTTGAGAGGTATCACAGCGTAGAATTCGTTAAATTTTGTAAGAATAAAGGATTAAAGGATAGCTCTATTAGCGGCTATTGCTCCTTTTTTAAGATGATTTTTCGATATGCCGTAAGTAATGACATAATCTCCAAAAATCCGTTTTTTATCCCTAGATTTAAGCAACACCTCGATGAATTGGAGGATGAAAAATTTCCGCCGTTTAGCCTTGATGAAATTTTGAAACTCATTAAAAACGCCGACGACGAGCTGCGGCTGTTTTTGGTCGTGGCGTTCTTTACTGGCGCTCGAACCGGTGAAATTTTAGCTCTTACTTTCGGCGATCTAGACTTTGAAAATAGGCAAATCCGGATAAATAAAACGCTTTCGGACGTCGGCATCGTGGATTCGCCGAAAACTAAATCCAGCAACCGCACGATCGATATGCTGCAAATCGTCTATAATGAACTCATAAAGCTTGATAGCGGCGACAAAAGCCAGCGGATTTTTAGGCTTTCTCGGTCTATGATGCGGCTTAAATTTAATGATTTGCAAGTAAAACTTGGTTACAATACTCGCAGGCTTTATGATACTAGACACTCCTTTGCTTCCGTCATGCTGAGCCGCGGCGAGGAACCTATGTGGGTGGGCTGTAAAATGATGGGGCATAAGGACTTGAACGAGACTTATCGCTCCTATGCGAAGTATCTGCCGAAAGAAGTTAAACAAAGGGCGGTTTTTTTAAATGATATCGTCATTTAAAATTTAATATTAGACATCTTATTTTAAAAAATATGTTATAATAAGATTAAATTTTACTAAAAATAGATTAAAATTTTACTTCTTTTAATGGGTAAAAACGCCGTTTTTACGGCACTGCGACTTATAAAATTTAAGTTTGGATTATATAAAATCCGTGCTGAAATGTCGGTTATATGCTTATAAATTTGTGCTTAAGATAGCTTACTCATTTTTAAAAGGATTACCTTTGCCCTACGTAAATAGATTTATTGCCACTACAAACAAACAAAAAGCGTATGAAATTTTAATGAAAACTGGCTTTAGCATGAGAGAAGCGCAACGCCTCATAGATAAAGGTAGGCTGATATGTGGCGGTAGTGTCGTGAGTGAGAAAAATGCCATTTTGTGTGGCGATATTTTTTTGATCGACTATGAGGCGGAGCCAAAGGGACTTAAGCCGATCTTTGAGTGTGAGAGCTTTGCGGTATTTGACAAGCCAAGTGGAGTGCTGAGTCACCCAAATGGCAGACACTGTGAGTACTCGCTAAATGATGAAATTTATACGCTTTTTGGACGAGATGCGAGCGTGGCACATAGGCTTGATTTTGAGACGAGCGGCGTGATAGTCGTGGGCAAAGATAGAAATTCTACGATTAAACTAAAGAAAATTTTTGAAAATAGAGAGGTTTCTAAAAGCTACGTCGCGATGGTACAAGGCAAGATCGAGCGAGAATTTACTATCGATGCCAAAATGGATCTAGCGAACAACTACGACGATGTGAAAATGCGAATGCAAATTTGTGAAAATGGCAAGAGTGCGGTGACTAAAATTTTGCCGATCAAATATTTTGACGACATCGATACGACTTTGGTTCAGGCTATCCCACTCACTGGCAGGCAGCATCAGATTCGCTTACATTTGTTTCATGTGAAACACAAGATACTTGGCGAACCACTTTATGGTTTGTCACGTCCACAGATCGAGAAAATTTTAGATAAAGAGATGAGCGAGCGTGAACGGATAAATTTAACTGGAGCAAAAAGGCTCTTGCTCCACTCAGATGAAATTTCTTTTAAATTTGATGAAATTTTTTATAACATAAAAAGCAAATTTGACGCTGAAAGCGAATTTTATAGATTTGCAAAAGAAGGTTTACTTTAGTCTAAAATTTTCTTTTTTTAATAAATCTTTACCTACTTTTGCCAAAGTTTATCGCTTTTAGATACCACAATAATAATTTTGTAGTTTATGTAATTAGTATTCTATTTTATTTCTTTATGTGAGCTAGATTTTTCTTAATGTTAAGGCTTAGAATTTATGCCTATCTTTTTCATCTTTTAAAACTTTTAAAATAAGCCCTAATCCAAGTAAAACCACAACAGCAACAAAGACTATTTCGGCTATATCAAGTGCACTCATTCTAACTCACACTGGCTTTACTATTATTTTCAAGCGACTGTCTTTTTAAATTTTTATCACTGACAATGGTTTTAAATTTTGCATTTTCATTGCGTTGTTTTAATTGCCCACAAGCTGCACTTATATCAAGTCCTTTGCTCTGTCTGATCGTGCAGGTGACGCCATGATCTCTTAGATATTCTTGAAATTTTAGCATGCTGGTAAGCTCAGGTCGTCCAAATTCACTGCCCTCATGTGGGTTAAAATATATAAGATTTACCTTCGCTTTTATACCATGAAGTAGTTTTACCAACTTTTTAGCATCACTCACGCTATCGTTTAAATCCTTGATAACAAGGTATTCAAACATCACACGCTTTCGCATATCAATAGGAAATCCTCTAACAGCATCCATAACAGCCTCGATATTATACGCCTTATTTATCGGCATTAGACGGCTTCTAAGCTCATTAGTAACAGCATGAAGCGATATAGCCAATAACACACCAAGATCCATCTCGCCAAGCTTTTTTATCTGGCTGCCAAGGCCACTAGTTGAAACGGTTTGACGACGCGGCGATATGGCTAGACCCTCGTTAAGAGCTAAAATTTTGATCGCTTTACTAACGTTAGTAAGATTATCGAGTGGCTCACCCATGCCCATATAAACGACATTTATGCGCCTCTCATATGGTATGTTATTCTCTCTTTTTATCCATAAAATTTGCCCTACGATCTCACCGGCAGTCAAATTTCTAACAAGTCCACCCTTTGCTGTTAGACAAAAAGCACATCCCATTTTACAGCCAACCTGCGAACTAACACAAACCGTATAACGAGCATGGCGACTGACCTTTCCATTCTCATCACTAATCTCCTCTTTCATCGGGAGTAAGACACTCTCTATCTTTAGCCCATCTTTTAGCTCAAAAAGATACTTGATCGAACCATCACTACTTTGCTCAAATTTTACACATTTTAAAGGATCGATATAAAATTTTTCAGCCAGATCTTGACGCATATCTTTAGGTAAATTTAGCATTTGGCTAAATTCGGTTGCATTTTTTTTATATATCCACTCGTAGATTTGTGTTGCTCTAAATGGTGGAGAAACTAACTCTTTTAGCTCATCAATACTAAGATCAAGCAAATTTATCACATATTTTCCTTTATATATTTTGTTAGAATTTTCTTGGCCTCTGCGTGATTTTTTATAAAATCAGTATGTGCATTTTTATTACAAAAATTTGTCGCTACGAAAATTCCATAAGCTGGAATTTTAAAAATTTGAGCTACTTTTAGAACAGAAAAAAACTCCATATTTTCTAAAAAATAGCCTTTTTCAAATATCTTATGAGCCAAATTTTTGTCTGTCGTTATGAAATTTGACGAATTTATTTTAATAGTTCCACGTGAAACGATAGAAGAAATTTCACACTCGATAGGCGAATAAGATCTATTTTCTACGCTAGAAATTTCAATATTTGCCCCAACCGAACTTTCATAAATTTGTAAAATTTCACCATCTTTATAAAGACCAGCTGAGCCAACGAAAACTATCTTTTCTGGCATCTGATATAAATTTCGTTCAGGATTTTTTGACAAATTTTGGCTTAGATTCTTTAGCTCTGGATTTGATGAGTTTGCAAATTTAGCCTCGATCTTTGCAAGATAGTGTAGATCGATATTTTTTAAATTTATACTCTTTTCATCCGCTCCAATACATGCTCGTTTCTGCAAAAATTTTGTCAAATTTATCGCCATATCAACTAGCCCCACACCCATTGGCAAAGCAAAGTCAAAGATTTCGTTTTTTCCAGCGGAGATAACTAACATCAGAGTCTAACCTCAACGCCATTTGCCTTGAGATACTCTTTTAGCTTTTTTATCTCGATTTCGCCAAAGTGAAATATCGAAGCTGCTAAACATGCATCAGCCCCGGCTTCAAAAGCCTCTTTAAAGTGCTCCATCTTACCAGCGCCGCCACTTGCGATAGTTGGTATAGAAAGCGTGCTAAATACCTTTGTTAGCTCAAGATTAAAGCCTTGTTTGACACCGTCATTATCCATGGACGTTAGTAATATCTCCCCCGCTCCGCGTAACTCAACCTCTTTAGCCCAAGAAAAGGCATCTTTTTTGGTATCAATCCTGCCACCATTTATAAAAACACTATAACCATTTTCAATCTTTTTAGCATCGATCGCCACTACAACACATTGCGAGCCAAATTTCTTAGCTGCCTCATCAATCAAATTTGGATCTTTTATCGCTGATGAATTTAAGCTTACTTTATCGCAGCCAGCATTTAAAAGGCGTGATATATCATCGATCGTACGTATACCTCCGCCAACTGTTAGTGGGATAAAAAGCTTACTTGCAACCTTTTTAACGACATCAACTATCGTATCACGCCCAAGATGAGAGGCAGTGATATCTAAAAAGCAAAGCTCATCAGCGCCCTCGTCATTGTATCTTTTAGCTATCTCGACAGGATCTCCAGCGTCAACAAGTCCTACGAAATTTACACCCTTTACAACTCTGCCATCTTTTACATCAAGGCATGGGATTATGCGTTTTGCAAAATGATTCAAATCTGTCCTTTATCTATTTTTCTAGCTGCTACCTCAAAATATGGCAAATTAGACCAATTTTCTCGGTTGCCAACTATATAAACAACCTCTTTTGCTCTTGTTAGTGCTACATTTAGTAAATTTGGCGTACTAGCAGCCCATGCTCTAGCACCTTTTGTAGCACCGCCAAGGACAAAGATAATAACATCGGCTTCTTTGCCTTGCATGGTGTGAATAGTACAGGCCTCTTTTAAATTTTTACAAACATCTTTAAAAGGTGTTATTATTTTAACGCTATCTTTTAGCTTGGCTAGCTTACTATCTAAAAGCTTTTTAACGATCATGCCTTCAGCTTTATTATAATTACCTATCCATTCATCACTACTAACATCAATCCATTCTGTTTTGATGTTAGGGTCACTAAGTTTACTTTCACTACTTCTACCAAGTATCATCATATCATCATATGTTGTTTCGTTTGAAATTTTAAACATAGGATCGGCACACCTTCTATGAACGATAAGTGGTGAACCAACCCAAATGGACTTACCCTCTCCTTTTATATATGTACCAATATTTTGTACTTTATCGGCTCGAAGTTGAACTGATGATTTTAGTAGATTAAACTCATCCTTTGCATCACAGTAGCGTAAAATAGCGTTATTTAAAGCTGGCGGTAATGTTACAACAGGCTCAAGTTGAAGTGGATCACCAACTACAACAGCCATGTTTGAACGAAGCAGTGCACCTAATGCGTTAGTTAAATTTACCTGCCCTGCTTCATCTATTAAGAGCAAACCTATATCGCCATTTAGTAGCTCTTTAAAAGTATTATTAAAAGATGCGAAAGTAGAACTAACAACTGGCGTTAGCAAAAACAATCCTTTTATTATTTCACGTCTATCTTTAGCTTCAAGCCCGTTTTTTTCAGCCATTTTTTCATCATTAAATATAACGCTAAGAGCTCGCAAATTTGTTCTAACAGCTTCTTTGCGAGCAAAGATAGTGGCTTTATGCAGATTAAGCGCTTCTTTAAAAAGCTTGATTCTTGACTTAAAAAGCTTCGTCTTGTGGGGTTTCTCATCAAGATCACGCTCCATCATAAATGGCATACTCTTTTGCATTCCTTCATTACTCTGATTAAAACTACCATTTAAAAAGCTATCAAGTTCTTCGCTTCTGCCAATTAATTTTTGACGTCTAACAAAGTCACCATTAAGTTTGTTGAGATGGTCTATCTTGGTGTTAAGTTCTAAAATTTTCTCTTCAAGCTGAGTTATTTTAGCTTTTAGTTCGTTTAATTTTGCTTCATTCTTCTCTTTATTTTCACTATTTTGCTTGCTTGCTTTCAAATTTTGCTCAGCTATTTGGCGATTTATCTCACTAACTTTTTGCGCTTCACTGTTATATTTTTCAAAAGCTTGTGTCTTTAAAATTTGCTGGAAAATAAAAAATGATGGCTTTATAGGCGCACTCAGATACTCTTGCAAAATTTCATTCTGACTAATAAGCTTTGTTAGCTCGTTAGCTTCAGCCACCTTTTGCTCTAGCTCATTTTTGCTCAAATCCAGTTCATCTATTAGTGGCCTTAAGAGCTCATCTATTTGCTTTGCTGAATTATAGTTATCAAGTCTTTTATCGATATTTATAAGCTCACTATTTATACTTTTTAGCTCCTCTTCTTTGATCCTGATCTCGCTAAAAAGTAGATTTACTTCATGTAGGGCTTGATTAAATTTCTCCTTTGCCTCGTCGTAATCATCAATTCCTTCGCCGGTAGCCAAGTATTTGCCAAGCCCCATTAAAAAGCCATCTTGTTCTATAAATTCTTTAAATTCTTTTGAAATATCTTCAAACTGACTATGCGTTTTTTCGATCTTTACGCCATTAATCGCATTAAAAACAAAATTTGACTTATTTTGCTTTGAGCCAAGAGGTATGCAAAAAAGCCCCCATGCAGGTTTTGAGATAAAAGATTTTTCTCCAAAATTTGTCTTTTCATCGGCCGAGAGAAGCCTTGTAGCTATAAATTTAAAATAATCAATCTCGCCTGCGTAACTACCGATGCTTTTTAGTTGGCTAAGCTCTTTACTTAAAATTTCAACCGCACCGTTATTGCAAGAGCTAACAACCATCTCATAGCCCTGGAGTTCTTTATTTAGAGTGAAATAAAGCACCTTATCGCTACTATCTCGAACTGGAGCAAAGATATCATGTCTACTCATTTGTGCAAGCTTTATCGCCCTAAGCGTAACAACTTCAGCCATTACGTCTTTTAAAAGCGTTGTTTTACCGGTTCCTGGAGCGCCATTTACGCTATAAATTCCACCACTTCTTTCTTTAAATTTTTTAATGATGTTATTAACAGCAATTTGCTGTGAGAAATTTAAAGCAAAGTCGCTAGCAAAGGCTGATCTTGGATACTCCTCTGCTTTAAAAAAATCTCTAACAAGCCTTTTATTTTGCTCATCTCTTACATCAAGTCTTTCAAATTTATTCTCACTGCCCTCGTCTAAAAATTGATCCGTTAGCTCGTGCGTCCTACCTGACTCGTAAAATTTGATAAGCAAATTTATATCATCTATAAAAAAGCTATTTAAAAGGCTATCATTTTCTTTAAAATTTGGATTTATGATCTTTACTTCAAGCCTTAAGAAATCATTACAAAATGGTGTTTTAAGTACACTTTTTAGCTCATCGTTTATAAGCTTTATATATTTGCCAAATTCCATTTTTTCTTTATAGATAGATAGCTTGTCTTTTATGCGCTCGCACTCTTTGCTAAAGTCACTTTGATTTATCTCTTTTAGATGATCTAGGCGAGCCATTGCCCAAGGAGCTGTTGGGATGAAAAGGTCATCAGATGAGTTTGGTGTAAAAAACGGAGTTAAATCATCATCTAAATCTACATCTTTTAAAGCAAAATTTTGATCATCTTTGCAAAATACTAAATCACCAGTAAGCTTAAATTTATAGCAAAACGCCTTATCAAAGCTCGTTTGCTCAGAGCGTAGCTCCTCTAAAACTTGCTCTTTTTCAAATTTTGAATTTGCAAGCTTTGAGATATAAATAGCAAGTAAGTCAGTCTCAAAAATACCACCATAAATTGAAATTTCTATACCATTTTTTAAAAGCGAGCTATCAAATGCCCTTAAAATTTGTAGAAATTTCTCATCAAAATTTGCGATCTCAAGGTCTATTGATTTTTTAAATTTGGTATTTGTCTTTTTTGGCTCATCTAAGGTTTTCGGCTCTAAATATTGTGATAATAAAAAGTATTTTAAGGTATTTGCTTTGCTCAAATTTATGCCTTATTTTATTGTTATTTAGTGATTATAGTCCATTTTATATATGATTAAACTAAACTTGTAATCATTGTATAAGTAATTTTTGGCTAATATCGCGGCTATGATAAAGGCAAAAAAGCACTTTGGACAGAATTTTTTACAGGACAAAGCGACACTAGATAAGATCATCCAAGCGATACCCAATGACGTAGCAAACGTCATTGAGATTGGGCCTGGCTTAGGTGATTTGACATTTAGACTTTTGCAAATTTATAAGACAACCTGTTTTGAGATAGATTGTGAGCTGTTTCAAATTTTAAAGGCCAAATTTGCAAATGAGATCCAAAATGGACAATTAAAACTTTTTTGTAAAGATGCATTAGAGCAATGGCAACAAGAGGGCGGACTAAGTAGCGAGAACTACTTTTTGGTCGCAAATTTGCCCTATTACGTTGCGACGAAGATGATACTAAATGCGATAGATGACGAAAAATGCCTTGGGCTTATCGTGATGATACAAAAAGAGGTTGCTCTTAAATTTAGTGCAAAGAGTAAGGATAAAGAATTTAGCGCTTTATCGATCCTCGCTTCACTCCAAGGCAGATGTGAGCTTTTGTTTGACGTGGATGCAAAGCTTTTTAATCCACCTCCAAAGGTCACATCTTCAGTCATCAAACTACAAAAAACAAAAAAGATTTTTGGCAAAGACGGGATTTTCAAAGATGCAAAACAATACGAGGCTTTTAAAGCATTTTTAAGAGCTGTATTTGCTTCGCCAAGAAAGACGCTTTTGAAAAATTTATCTACAAATTTTGACAAAAATGCGTTAGAAGAAATTTTTGAAAGCCTAGCTTTAAACCAAAATTTGCGTCCACACGAGCTAGATGTCGATTCTTATCTAAAAGTATTTGAAAGATTAAAGGAAGATAATGAACGACAAAAACGAAGAGAAAGTTGTAACTAACCAAAGCAAAAACAACAAAAGACGAAGATTTAGACCAAAAAATAAACCAAAACAAGAGGGCGAAACTACCGAGCAAGCTTCGCTAGCAAGTAAAAGCGTGATAGATAACTTCTTTGCAGCAGAGCAGGCTGAAGCTGAAACGCACACCGAGCCAAAGAGCCAAAATCCTCGCCCAAAAAAGCCAAGAAATAACAAAAATCAAAACAAAAATAGCGAAAACAATAAGCCAAAAGAGCAAAAACAAGAATCGCAAGAAACAAAAACCAAAACGCAAGAACAAAAAGATAAGCCAAAAAAGGCTAAAAAGCCAAAGAAAAATTTACCAGCCAAGCTAAACGGCAATGAACAATGGCAGCAAGATATCGCAAGTGCAATGGTGGCAAACAAGGCCGTTCACGAGCTTCGTCTAGAGCCGATGAAGTATCTAAACTCAAGTGAGCATAAAATTCGTATAACGCCACTTGGCGGTCTTGGTGAGATCGGCGGCAATATGACGATATTTGAGACCGATACGAGCGCGATCATCGTTGATATCGGCATGAGCTTTCCAAGCGAGAGTATGCACGGCGTGGATATCCTCATCCCAGACTTTGACTATGTTAGAAAAATAAAAGATAAAATAAAAGGCGTCATCATCACTCACGCGCACGAGGATCACATCGGCGCAGTACCATATTTTTACAAAGAGTTTAAATTTCCAATTTACGCTACGCCTTTGCCACTTGGTATGATAAATAACAAATTTGAAGAGCACGGCTTAAAGCAAGAGCGCTCACTTTTCCGCTCTGTCGAAAAAAGAAAGCCATATCTAATAGGCGACTTTGAGGTTGAGTGGATACACATAACTCACTCTATCATCGATGCTAGCGCTCTAGCCATCACGACAAAGGCGGGCACCATCATCCACACGGGCGACTTTAAGATCGACCACACGCCGATAGATGGCTATCCAACTGACCTTGGCAGACTTGCATACTACGGTGAAAGAGGCGTATTATGCCTAATGAGCGATAGTACGAATAGCTACCGAGAAGGATTTACTAAAAGCGAAAGCAGTGTTGGCAAGACCTTTGATGCAATATTCTCAAAGGCCAAAGGTCGCGTCATTATGAGCACATTTAGCTCAAACATCCACCGCGTTTATCAGGCGATCGAGTGGGGGCTAAAATACAACCGCAAAGTCTGTGTCATCGGTAGATCAATGGAGAGAAATTTATATACTGCAATGGAGCTTGGCTACATCAAGCTTGATAAGAAAATTTTCATCGACGCTAACGAGGTTGGCAAATTTAAAGATAACGAAGTGCTGATCGTTACCACAGGCTCTCAGGGTGAGACTATGAGCGCACTCTACCGAATGGCTACCGACGAGCACAAATACATCAAAATAAAGCCAACCGATCAGATAATAATCAGCTCAAAGGCGATCCCTGGCAATGAAAGCAGTATCTCAACTGTATTAAATTTCCTAATAAAATCAGGCGCAAGCGTCGCTTACCAAGACTTTAGCGAGATCCACGTCAGCGGTCACGCAGCACAAGAAGAGCAAAAGCTGATGCTACGTCTTATAAAACCAAAATTTTTCTTGCCAGTGCATGGCGAATACAATCACATCGCAAAGCACAAAGAGACAGCTATAAGCTGCGGCGTAGACGAGAGAAACATCTATCTAATGAGTGATGGCGATCAAATGGAGATCTGTCAAAAATACTTAAAACGTGTAAAAACGGTAAAAACCGGCAAAGTCTTCATAGACAATCAAATAAATAAACAAATATCAGACGATGTCGTGATCGACAGACAAAATCTTGCTGAAGCAGGTGTCGTCATGATAATCGCTCAAATTTCACGTCATGGCGCAAAGCTTATAAACAAGCCTCGTGTTATTAGCTACGGACTTGTGGGTAACAAGCAAGATGCGGAGTTTAGCAAAGAGATGCAAGAAATTTTGACGCAGTTTTTAAGCAACGTCAAAGAGGAGCTTTTAAAAGATGGTAGATTGCTTGAGTCACAAGTGCGCCAAGTGATCAGAAAGCATATCTTTAGAAAGGTCAAAAAGTACCCAACCATCGTGCCAATTATCTATCTAATGTAAGGGAAATTTATGCAGACAATCAACCAAATCGCAGCCGAAGTTTTAAAGATAGAAGCAAACGAGCTTTTAAGACATGCTAAAAACTTAGAGATAGAATATGCTGTAAATTTGATATTTAATACAAAAGGCAAGGTCATAGTCACAGGTGTAGGCAAGAGCGGTCATGTAGGCGCAAAGATCGCCGCTACGCTTGCAAGTACTGGCACGCCAAGCTTTTTCTTGCATCCAACAGAGGCTATGCACGGCGACCTTGGCATGATAGAAAAAGATGATGTTTTGTTAGCCATTAGCTTTAGTGGCGAAAGCGATGAGCTTATCAAAATTTTACCTCATGTAAAGCGCTTTGGCGTAAAGATCGTCGCAATGGCAAGGAGCAAAACAAGTTCACTTGGTAAATTTAGTGATGCATTTATTAGCATAGATGTAGAGAAAGAGGCCTGCCCACTAAACGCTGCTCCAACAGCATCAACTACGCTAACGTTAGCTCTTGGCGATGCGTTGGCTGTTTGTTTGATGCAAAGGCGAGGCTTTAAAAAAGAGGACTTTGCAAATTTTCATCCAGGTGGCAGCCTTGGCAAGAGGCTATTTTTAAAGGTAAAAGATGTGATGAGAAGCGAAAATTTACCGATAGTTCGCTGGAATGCAAGCCTAAAAAAAGCAATCGATACTATGACGCATGGCAAACTTGGCACGGTTCTTATCGTCGATAAAGATGGTGTGTTAAATGCTATTTTAAGCGACGGCGATCTTAGACGTGCACTTATGCGAGAGGACTTTGACCTAGACGAGCCAGCAATGAAATTTGCAACCTTACATCCAAAAGAGATAAACGACAAGGAAATGTTAGCTGTGGATGCGTTAGCTTTGATAGAAAAATATAAAATTCAGCTTCTGGCCGTTGTAGAAAATGGCGTACCTGTGGGTGTTTTACACATCCATGACCTTGCAAATTTAGGACTATAAAATGGAAAAAACAAGACTAAATAAATTTATCTCACATAACACAAATTACTCACGCCGTGAGGCAGATGAGCTGATAAAAGCTGGTAAGGTTAGCATAGCAGGACGAGTGGTTAGCGACCTTGCCACAAGCGTGGATGAAGATGACAAAGTACGTATAAATGGTCGTTTGATAAAGCTAAAAAAGGAATTTACTGTTATCGTTTATCATAAACAAAAGGGTGAGCTTGTTAGTAAAAAAGATGACCGCGGACGAAAGACGATCTATGATACGCTAGATAAGAAATTTGCAAAATTTGTTAGCGTAGGACGCTTAGACTATGCAAGTGAAGGGCTACTTTTACTAACTGACGCCCCAGCGATCGCCACAGCTTTGATGAATAGCGACTTAGAGCGCGAATACTATCTAAAAGTAAAAGGTGAAGTGACAAAAGAGGTAATTGAGGCGATGACAAATGGCTTTTTCGCCAAGGATGCTACCAAAGGTGCACATGCAAAAACTACTATAAAATCAATGGAATTTAAGCCATTTCTAGCCTATAAAGTCTTTGGCTCAAGCGGTGGCTATACAAAACTAAAGGTCATCATCAACGAGGGGCAAAATAGGGAGCTTCGCCGCTTCTTTGGATACTTTGACCTTGAAGTGATGGATCTAAAAAGGGTTAGCTTTGGACGCGTTAGCCTTGATATGCTAAAGCCTGGCAAATGGCGCTACTTCGAAAATAGCGAATATGAAGACCTAAGAGACTTTTTAAAAGTTAATAACGTTAGATACTAACTTAGGCTTGTTTCTCTAACAAAGAGGCAAGCCAAACCACAATAACTACAAATTTACAAAAATGGAGAAAAAATGAAAAAGGCTGTTCTTTTATACACAATCTTACTAACTATTGGATTCTCCAAGGATCTAGTAGAACTTGGACTTGAGGCTTACAGCAAAGGTGACTACAACAAAGCAGTCGAGATATTTACTAAAACTTGTAATGATGGAAATAATGGCAATTGCTATAATTTAGGACTTTTGTATATAAATGGCCAGGGTGTAAAACAAGACTACAATAAAGCAGCTAAATTATACGAAAAGGCTTGTAATGGTGAAATTATTCAAGCTTGTTATAACTTAGGATTTTTATACTATAACGGTCAAGGCACTACACAAGACTACTATAAAACTGCTCAATTGTGGCAAAAAGTTTGTGATGCCAAATATAGTATTGGTTGTTATAATTTAGGGCTTTTATATGAGGATGGTCAAGGTGTAGAGCAAGACCACAATAAGGCGGCTAGATTATACGAGGAAGCTTGCAATAATGGACATGCACTAAGCTGTTCCAATCTAGGTGTTTTATATATAAAAAACCAAGGTGTAGAACAAAACTATAACAAAGCCATAGAGCTATACAATACATCTTGTGACGGTAAAAATGCTATAGGTTGTTTTAATTTAGGAAATTTATACGAAGAAGGCAAATATCTAAAGCAGGACTACTATAAAGCAGCCAATCTATATAAACAAGCTTGTGATGGCGGATATGCTAATGGCTGCTATAATCTAGGTAATTTTTATGAAAGAGGACAAGGGGTAGAGCAGGACTATACCAAAGCTATCAAACTATACGAAAAAGCTTGCGATGGCAATATCGCCCAAGCCTACCACAATTTGGGAGTTTTATATGTAAATGGTCTGGGTGTAGAGCAAGACTATTATAAGGCAGCTCAATTATGGCAAAAAGCTTGCAATGACAGATACAGTATGAGTTGTTACAACTTAGGAATTTCATACAATAATGGCCAAGGTGTGAAACAAGACTATTATAGAGCGGCTGATCTATACAAACAAGCTTGTGACGATGGAGTTAATGATAGTTGCTCTAATTTAGGAATTTTATATGAAAACGGTCAAGGTGTAGAGCAAGACTACAGTAAATCCCTAGAATTATATGAAAAAGCTTGCGATAATGGATACAATCGCGGTTGTTTTAATTTAGGAGCTTTTTATCTAAAAGGCAAAGGCGCAAAACAAGACTACCACATAGCAAAAGAATATTTTTATAAAGCTTGCGAATTAGGGCTTCAACCAGGGTGTGACGTTTATAAAAAGTTAAACGAAAAAGGCCTTTAATACTAAAAATAATCCAACAGGGTTCTAGCAAATTTAGAGCTTCATAATTTATATCTTATTTTCTGAAAGTAGGATGTTTATATATGGATTTAGTAGCGTCTCACCACGTGCTGCGTATAGTAAGACTTCTTTAAAATAGTTGTCATTTATACCGTAGGTGTGAAACTCGTACGCCCCTATGCCGTATCCCATCGGCGTGATATCTACCCTCGAGTACCAGGCATCTTGCGCTAGGATGTAGCGGTTTGTATCTCTTGAATAGACATATAGCTTGATCTTATCTTTGCTCTTTTGCGCCATATACCAGATGAAAGAATTTGTGATGTCGTTAAAGAAGTAGATATCGCCATTTGGCATGATCGCCTGGGCTGTGTCGTTGTTATCAGCGATGAGCGTCCTGCTCTCATAACATATAAATTTATTTGGCGTAAGTTGCTCGATCGGCTCTGATTTGCCATTATTTAAAACTAAAATTTTATCATCACTTATGTCGGCATTATAGGCAAGTACGGCTAAAACTAGAGCTAACAAACACAAAGAAAAAATTTGCTTTATCAAAATAAAAATCCTCTTAGCAAATAATATTTCAGGACATAAAGCGAGCATATCAACACGCAAACACCTAACCAGATCGATGAAAATTTAAGCTTGTGTGAGTAGTTTGTCTTTGTAATGATCTCAACAAGGTACGGCATAAGACCGTAAAATACACCAAGAAACAAACTGCCCCAGATGAGGTAGCCAACATAAAAATAATCACCTTTTAGCATGCAGTATGGGCATTTGTGGTTTGGCTGCTCGTAAACATAAAGGCCAAAAAAGTAGGTGATGGCGTAGTAGCTAAGCACTAAAAATAACAAATTTGCCACAAAGCTCGCCATACTTTGCTTTAAAAAATTTAGCACCAAAATGACAAAAAATAGCACGAAAAATACGCTCACTAAACCAAAATTTGTATAGCCAAATGGTAGCTTTGGAGCTTGAAAAGTAACAGAACAGCAAAAGACTGGCACCTTTAGTGGGATATTGTAAAAAAACGAAATTTCTATACCAAGCTCAAGTAGTATCATAACAAAAAGGCAGATGAAAATGGCATATTTTTTCTTTAGATAAGGGAAATTTAGAGCCTGCAAGTCAAGCTTATTTATAACCAGCCAAATACCAAGCCCAAAGATTAGCAAAATTTTAGTGAGCATCAAGATACCACCAAATTTATTTGAACCAATCACGCCAGCTGAGCACATGGCACCGGGCACAATATCAGAGAGTTCATTTAGGCAAAGTGCAAAGAATATAAACAATACGATCTTGATACAGACGCAAAAAAGCAAGATAGTATTTACAAGATAGTTTTGCTTTTCAAGCGAGTATTGAAGCGATGTTAGTGCGTTGTAGTCCCACGACCTCACGATCCTAACGACATAAAAGAGTGAAATACTCATCAAAACTAAAAGCACAAACTCCGCTAACAAAAAGGCTATAACGGCGTTTGATAAAAAGACACTCATACTATCTCTCCGTTTTGCAAGCTGACAACCCTATCTGTTGCACTTAACTCATCAAAAATGCTATCGTGAGTAGCGACAATGACACTCTTTTTTAGAGCTTTAAAAGACTCTAGCAAGCCTAAAAATGCACGTGCATTTTGTCTATCTAAATTTGCCGTTGGCTCATCAGCCAAGATGATGTCAGCATCCATAGATAAAGCCCTAGCTACCGCACATCTTTGACGCTCTCCACCACTTAAATTTGATACATTCTCATCTTTTTTATGAGCGATATTTGCGAGGCTTAGAGCCTTTTTTATCATCTCATCTCGCACATTTGCCTTAAAATTTGTTAGAGCAAATGGAGCTAATAAATTTTCATATACACTTAGTCCCTCGATGAGGTTAAAATTTTGAAAAACCAATCCAAGCCTTTTGTGTCTAAGCTCAGAGCAAAAGGCATCAGGCAGCTTTGCAATGTTAGTGCCATCTATCAAAATTTCTCCACTAGTTGGCTTTTGAAGTAGGGCAATAAGCGAAAGCAAGGTACTTTTACCGCTTCCACTAATGCCTTTTAGTATCACTAGCTCGCCGTCATTAATATCTAAATTTATATTTTTTAAAGCACAAAACTCATTTTGTTTGTTTTGGTTATAAACTAGGCTAACACCTCTTATATTTATCATTTTAGCCCCTCATTTATGTCGCTACTTGCTACTCTCCATGAAGGTATGAGTACAAACGCCAAAAATGGTATCACTCCAAAAACAAAGATCAAAAAGAGCTTATCAAACTCTAAAATAGGCGTAAAATTTGTAAAATTTAAAAGCTCATCGCCTAAAAATATCCCTTTTAAAAGTGGAGCGTTTAATACAAAAACAAAGAGATAAGCCAGCATAACACCGAGTAAAAAAGCACTAACGCTCACGATGAAATTTTGTATAAATTTTAAAAATATAATGTCTTTTATACAAAAACCAATGCTCCTTAAAATAGCTATTTCACGCTTTTTACTACCATATGCGAGTGAAATTTGGTTTTTAAGCAAGACAAAGAATATAAGCATAACGCTAACGTAAATACTCATAAAAATTCCGCCCTTATAATAGTAAAGGTGTCTAACCTTAGCCACCTCATCTTCTATACTAAGAGCGAAAGAATTTGGATATAAATTCTCTATCTTTAAAGCCACTTCACTGATCTCATCAGTATTTGGCACCTCAACGTAGAGCTTTGTATACTCTTCATCTTTTAAATTTAAGATAGCTCTTAGCGTATTTGGATGCAAAAATATAGCGTTATTTGAGATTAAACCACTTTGTACCGGCATAGTCTTTAATATCTTTACTGGTATCATGCGCTCTTCAGTTAGAAAATTAAAGCTCTCATCGTAGTAAAGTTCATTCATCGCTGCCTTGACACCTTCTCCGACGATCATCTCATCCTCTTTTAAGCTATCATCTTCATATAGATGAAACCAAATACGCTTTTGAACGAAGTAGTACTCTCCATCGACTACACCCCTTACATCATTTACGCCATCGATCTTTGAGATATCATAGATATAGCCAGGGTGCATGAGATCATTTTTGCCAGCACGAAACGCGCTCACTACGATACTTGATCTATCTTTTACTAAATTTATAAGATCATGTTGGATCGATCCAGAGATGAAAAGTACCGAGCTTAGCACAAAGATAATGAGTGCAAAGAGGCAAAAGCTAAAAAGGTGATCCTTTCTATCTTTAAAAAGCAGAACTACGGCGTAGTTTATAAAATTTTTACCTATCATAGACAAAGCCTTTTTGCCCCTTTTGATTAAAACTAAAAGCAGCATTTGCTCTTGTTATCTTAGAAATTTCTCTTAGCTCATCTTGCTTTGCTTTATGATCAAAGCTAAGATAGTGTGCCGCTAAAAATGTATAAGAAAGTCCAAAAAATAACGCCAAAAAAACTAGAAATTTCACACTATTTACCGATAAAATTCTTTATCTCGTCAAATCTTATGACACCTTTGCCGGCATGATCTTTTAAAAAGCTCTCTGCCTTTGCTTCATCTTTAAATGGGATAAACTCATCACCCATTGGTCCATAAACGTTTGAGCCATGGACATAAAACGCATCTTTTGCATCAAGCTTTTCTAGCGTGTAATAATCACTCACATAAGCATCTTTCATTTTGCCATCCGCAAAGTAAAATTGTGCCATATCCTTTACACCATCAAAATAATAATCCTTGCCATCTGCTTTGATGAGTGTCGCCCATGGAGAATTTTTGACAAGCATGCCACATACCGCACATCTTGCACCCTTTGGCACGACTATTCTCTCAGGTTTTTTTATTTCTTGTTTAGCTTTTGAAGCTTGGTTGCTAGTACCTAAATTTGCTGGAGCGTCCCATAGATACAAAGCAGCAGCTTGTAGGTGTTTGTCGTATTCAGGAGCTTTGTTAGCCTCTTTCGAGTCACATACTTGTTTAAGATGAGCTTTTAGCTCAGAGATAGCCTTAAAGCTTTTTGGATCTGTTTTTTCGCAGTTTGCTTCATAAAATTCTTTACCATGTGCATAAACGCCGTCCTCACGCTTAGCTTTTATCATTTTATTATCGCCTTCAAAATCCTGTCCAGCGATCTCGTAAGCTTTAGCAAAATTCATTATCTCACCGCCGTTTTCTGCTTGAAATTCTTTTGCATCAGCCTCGGTTGAGAAGGCATATTTGCTATTTCTAGTCATTGTGCCTTTAACACTACTACCAACGACATAAAAAGCTTTATTGACATCGATTAAATTTAGATTTTTAGTATCAACGACTTGTGCGTCGCTTGGGATCTTGCCTTCTGTTAGCTCGTATAAGCAGTGAAGTGATGCTACTTGCTTGCCGTTATATACGTGATTGGTCTTATAAAATTTAACCAAATTCATTCCACAAACAGCACAATACTCCTTGCCCTCGCCGCTTCCTACTAGTGTAGCCTTGCTAGGATCCACGCTTTGAAACATCGGTTTCATTTTGACAGTTTGCTCATTTGCCGAGGCACCAAAAAGTAGGCTCGCCAGTAGTGCTGAACCAAAGATAGAACGTAAAATCATAATTATCTCCTTTAGTATTTTTTATTTTTATATTTATAAGCTTCAAATGCCACTAGGCTAACTTTATCAAGCATCAATGCTTTCCTAAAATTTCTAAATTCTCGCACGCTTCTTTTAAGCCATTTTTACAGCTTCTAGTGAAAATTTCACGTGCTTTCTCCACGTCTTCTTTTACACCTTTGCCTTCAGCTAGCATGATAGCGTAATTATTGCAGCCCTTTTCATATCCATATATGCACGCTTGCTCGTAAAGCTTTGTGGCTTTTGTGAGGTTTTGATCAACGCCTTGTGCATATACATATAAAAAGCCAAGATTATCACACCCTATGCCAGCTTCGTTTGCACAAGCCATCTCGTAGTTTGCTTTGGCTTTTGTATAGTCTTTCTCGACACCTTCACCCTGCGCATATAGATAGCCAAGGTTGCTACATCCTATGCCGTCCCCTGCCTTGCAAGCCTTTTCGTAAAGCTCTTTTGCCTTTTTAATATCCTTTGTTACGCCGGTGCCATTTGCATAAAGCAAGCCAAGCTCCGTGCAACCCTCGTTGTCGCTACATGCTTTTTCATAAAATTTAACTGCTTTTACTAGGTCTTTTTCCACACCTTTGCCTTTTTCATAGACGTAGCCAAGGTTGCTGCAAGCCATAGAGAAGTTTTGATCACAAGCCTTTTCGTAAAGCATCGCCGCCTTTGCTTCGTCCTTTTTGACATTGCCATCACCTCTGCTGTAAAGCACGGCTAGATTGTAGCAGCCTGATGCCTTTTTCTCTTTGTCGCAAGCATCTTCATAAATTTGCGCTAGCTTATTGTGATCGTCTTTTGCGCTTAAAGCCTCTTTGATATAGCCAGCATTTAATAGTCCCAAACAAGCAAACAATAAAAACAAACTCTTTTTCATCATATCTCCTAAATCTCTTTTATATCCTTACCTCTATAAGCAAAGGCGATTAGCAAAGCCAAGAGCATTAAAAGCAAATAAAGCAAATTTGAAACGCTAAATCCATCGCCATTTGCGTATGAGTGAAGTCCGCTTAGATAGAAATTTACACCAAAATAGGTAAAAATAACTGAACCAAAAGAGAACACGCTAGCTACTAAAAAGGTAAAAATATTTTTTAATCTTGGGATAAATCTTAAATGAAGCACAATGGCATAAATAATTATCGTAATGTACGACCAGCTCTCTTTGCTATCCCAGCCCCAGTATCTACCCCAGCTCTCATTCGCCCAGACGCCACCAAGGAAATTTCCAATAGTTAGCAAACTAAGTCCTATGATGAGGCTTAGCTCATCAGTTGCAGCGAGGTATCTTATCTGCTCACTAAGCTTTTGCTCGTTTTTTTGATTTTTTATAGCCATTAAAAGAAGCCCAAGAAGCCCAAGCACAAAGCTAAAACCTAAAAAGCCATAGCTTGCCGTGATGACACTTACATGCACACTAAGCCAAAATGACTTTAAAACTGGGACTAGATTTGTTATTTGTGGATTTATAAAATTTAGATGAGCCACAAGCAAGCTCACACTTGCAAAAAGTGAAGCAGCTCCAAGAGCAAAGCTTTGATGTTTAAAAAATAAAATTCCAGCTAATACGCTTGCGAGCGAGATATACACTAAGCTCTCATAGGCATCACTCCAAGGTGCATGCCCTGAGATATAAGCACGAAGAGCTAAATTTAGCAAATGCACCACAAAGCCAAAATAAAATGCAAGGCTAAGCGCTTTTTCAAATCTAAATTTCTTTCCAGAAAATAGCCTATAAAAGCCAAGAGCGAGCGAAACTAGCCCAAGGATCATGTAAAAATATATAAGAAATTTAAAAATTTCCATTTGATTATAAAGCACTTCAAGCTCCACCTTTGCCTCGCTTGGCGCAAGGGAGCCTAGAGTGCTTCTTTGATAGCTTGAAATTTTCTCCAAGCTCCTATCAGCTTCTTTGCACTCACCACTTTTTACGCAAAGGCTTAAATTTTCTATATAAGCGCCTAAAACGCTTTTAAGCTCGCTTGAAATTTCACTTGAGCTAAAGGCTTCATTTACGCCTAGCCACGTGAGCTTATCACCATTTTTAGCTGGGATAAATTTAAGCATCTCGCCCTTTAGCGCAAGATATAAGACATTTAATCTCTCGTCAAATTTTATAACGTCGTTGTCAAATTTATCTCTTTTTGAGGCGGATTTTTCATTTGCAGCTTCTACAAATTTAGCCAGCTTATACTCGCCATTTTCGTTAAAAACATCGTTAAAACTAGCAAATTTTTCATTAACTCCCAAAAGCTCGCCCACACGCTCACTTGTGATCTTTACTATCTTTTTATCCATCCACTCTTTTGGCGAGATGGCAAAAGAAAGCATTAGCTCCTCGCTACTAAGCCCAAATAGCGTAGTTTTGGTTGAAATTTTACTTATCACAGCTCTAGAGTAAGAGCCAGCTGGAGAGATTCTGCTATCAGCCTGAGTCAAAATTTTGGCAAATTTGCTTGCATGAGCGTCTAAATTTTCATTATTTTCATTAGCAAAATTTGGAGTTGCGCTTAATAAAAGAACAGCCAAAAATGCTATTTGAGAGCCTTTTATGAAATTTAGTAGCCTAAAAAATCGGCTATTTTTGCTAAATAAATTTGCCACAAAGCCAAGACAAAGTAGAAAATATCCTATGTAAGTTGGGATTTTACCAGGATCACAGCTGATCTCAAAAGCGCTTCCAAGCTCGTCAGGATCGTATGAAGACTGAAAAATTTTATAGCCATCAATTGTCAGTGGATTATTTAGCGAGATGTCGTACTTGCCGCCAGCGATACTTACTTTACTCGTATAAGATGATGGACTATTTAGCCCCGCATATCGCTCTAAAATAAACTCGTCAAGCTTTAATGAAAATGGTAAATTTAAAGCCTTTGAGCTAAAGTAAAATTTCACCTCTTGCCCACCAAAACTTAGCACACTAGGCTCCAGCTCATATCCGGCTCCGCCTTTTAGTTTAATACTCTTTTTTTCGCCGTTAAAACTTATCTCTAAACTAAGCGTAGCAGGAGCATTTTTCTCATCTTTTTTATATCCAAGCAAATTAATTATAAATTCTTTGCCGTCTATAAAATTTTTAAACTCAAAGTCGTTTTTACCAAATAAGCTTAATTTTAATGGATAACTAAAATTTTCTCCAAGCATTTCTACTCTAAGATAAGGCTTGACGCTTTGCATTACATTTGAGCTTTGCAGAGCTCTAAGATGCATAACACCCTCTTCGCCAAAATACCTTGTAAGCGCAGCCCCGATGAAGATAACGATAAAAGCAAGATGTATCAAAAATGCGCCAAATTTTTTATACATCTTGGTTTTTACGATACTAATGGCTAAACAAATAGTGCAAGCAAACATAACACACTCGTACCAAAGCGCTTCATAAACAAGCACTCTGGCCGTTTGTGTGTCATAAAAATTTTCTAAAAAAGTCGCAAGCCCTGCACCAAAAGCAAGAATAAATAATAATATCAAAGACAAGCGGTAGATATTTAAAATTCTCATCGCTCGCCTCTACTTTAAATGCTATAAGTTTGTCCCGCATAAAGTATAAACACCCTAAGCAGTAAAACACCAATAACAGCCGCTAATGAACTGATATAAAAGCTAAATTTTAGGCTAGCTACTTTTTTGCCAAATGCAAAATTTAAAACAAAAGGCACAATGAAGCCAACTAGCACAACACCAAGCCAAAAGAAATTTGCCCAAACGCCACTATAAAAAGCAATAGCTGCATTTTGCTGATAACTTGAACCAAGTAAAAGCGATACAAAAAGCATTAAAATGAGTAAAATTTCAGCTCCCAAAACGCTAAATTCTACGCTGTGAAGCGAATGAAGGTCGCTTGAATGCGGATCTTCTTTAAATAAAGCGGCTGCGACCAAGCTACTGCCACTTATGCCAGCACTTAGTCCTGAAGCTATAAATAAAGCTGGAAGCACAGCTGTGTTTAAGAGTGGGAATCTAATCAAAACTGAGATCAAAAATCCAGTATAAGCACAAATTATTACAGCAAAAATGAGACAAATACGACTTAAAAATGGATAAAGTGGTATTAAAATTTTCATTATTAGTGCAAAAAGAGTGCTAAAGGATTTTAAACTTTTGGCTAAGAAATTTGAAATCTCATCATTAAATGCATAAAGGCACATCAAAAAGCTAAGCGGTATAAAGACACAAAGTCCAGCAACACCGATAGACATAACTGATGTGAAATTATAATTAATCAAAATTTTCCAAAATAAAAGCGGCTTTTCAAGATCAGCTATCAAGCAAACCATACCAAGCATGATGCTAATAAATGCTAAAAGCGAAGCAGCCTTGAAAAATGGGCTAAAGTTCTCTTGCTTTTTATAGTGTTTTAAAAGTATAGCAGCGATTAGCGCTCCACCACTCATACCAGCTAGCAAAAGATAAACAGCGATCGGCCAGCCCCACTCTACTCCATGCGAAAATGTTGCAGTAAAATTTAATGCACCATCCATCTTACACCCCCATTTTTACTTTAGGAATATATCTAAGGCTTGGTTTTGTGCCAAGCTCTGCTCTTAGCCTTATGCTATCTTTTACAGCTAGTAGCTTGCTTATGTGCGAATTTTCATCGTTAAGATCACCAAAGACGATTGCCTCATATCTACAAGCTTCTACGCAGGCTGGCTCTTTTTCGTCCTTTAAATTTGTATCTACGCAAAAGTTACAGCTTTGAGCTGAGTGCGTAACCTTATCGATATATCTCACATCATATGGACAGGCTACGATGCAATATTTACAGGCGATACAATCATCTATATTTGTAGTTTGTATGCCAGTTTTTTCGTCTTTATGACAAGCCTTGGTCGGACAAACAGCTACACAAGGCGCATCGACACACTGCTGACAAGATACTCTTACAAATCTTTTATCGAGTAAATTTTTAGGATTAGTCTTATCTTCTATAAAAAGTCTCATCTGTCCTTTTGGGACTAAATTTACCTTTCTGCAAGCTATCTCGCAGTCTGTACAGCCAACACATTTATTTTGGTCAAATATCATACCAAAGTGTGGTTTTTTTACACTTTCTTCACTCTTAAAAGCAAAACCACTACTTGCCGCACCAGCACCAGCAGCCACAACTACCATGCTTTTTAAAAAGGCTCTTCTATTTTTTTGATTTTGCATTTTTAACTCCATTTTTTATCTCAATGAGGCTTTTTAATGCCCTCATTTAGTTCTTTTTCATGAATTTTCTTTGCAGCCTCGGCTAATTCACCTGGCTTTAAGACCTTAACAAGCTCTATCTCAAAAACAATAGTCTCGCCTCCAGGTATGCCCTCCATGCCGCTATTGCCATACGCAAGTTCTGGCGGGATAACAAATTTAAACTTATCGCCCTCTTTCATGAGCATTAAGCCCTCTTCAAGACCTGGGATCAAATTTAGCATAGAAAGATGAGCTGGAGCCTCTTTTGTCTCATCAAAGACCTTACCATCGATAAAGCTAGCTTTGTAATTTGCTATGATGATACTCTCTTGTTTTGGAGTCGCTCCCTTTTTGCTTGATTTTAAAATTTCATATTGCAATTTTGATTTTGTCGTTTTTACATTTTTATTTTTTGCATTTTTATCCATAAAAGCCTTGCCTTGCTTTAAATTCTCTTTAAGTATGGCGGCTTCTTTTTCTTTTACTATCTTGTCTAAATTTTCAGCTCTTTTGTTTAGTAGCTTTGCTATCTCATCATCGCTTAGTTTTAGCTCTCCTTTTAGTGCATCACTAAAACCTTTGATAACGGCCTCAGCATCGTAGCTAATGCCTATTTGTTTTTGTTCAAGTAACCCTTTTAAAACATATCCACCACTTGTTGCTCCCATAGCATAAGACTCATTTGAATCTACATTTGCAAGCAAACCAGAAGCACTTAGGCTAAGAAGTAGCGTAAATTTTAAAACCTTATTTTTCATATTAGACCCTTAAGATTAAAGGGGCTAAAACTAGCCCCTAAATGCTATAAATTTTTATTCAAAATTCTTTGAGCTTCTTTTATATACTCTTTTGATGCATCGAGTTTTTGTTTAGTAAATTTAAATCCGTGCATACCCCACGAACCATCTTTTTCAACCATATCGATGATCTCTTGAGCATTTTGGATAAGCTCATAAACTCTTACTTTATCACTTGCATCAAGTTTTTTAGTCTCAAGTAGTGAGTAAAGTCCTTCGATACCAATCTTAACTTCAGAGAATTCATTCTTAACTGGAGTTTGCCATCCCATAACTTCATCATAAACTTGTTTTTGGTTTTTGAAGTGAAGTGTTGGTTTTAGCTCAGATAATACTGGGCTGTGGCAGCCTTTGGTATCTTTCATATCTTTATCAGCCCAAGATGTTCTAGCGCACGCCCACATCAAGTCAACGTAGTTATGGCCATTTTTATCTCTTTCAAAGTGCCAATCTTTAGCATCTCTTGGACCTTTAGCAGCATCACCTGGTACTAGAGATTTCTCTTTTGGATCAACCATGATCTTCCAGATGTGAGATCTTCTTTGAGTATCAAAGCCAGCGTTGTCTTGGAATTGAACAGCGTAGAAATTCTCACAACTCATCATAAATGGCATGTGGCAAGATGCACAAGTGTTATCTTTGTGAGTATCTGCTTTAGATGCGATATATGCTTGAGTCTCGTGGCAATCTTTACACTCTTTTCTAATCTTTGGTTTAGTATAGAATGAGCTTAGATAGCCTTGCTCTGAGTTATAGTTCATACCAGTTACGCTCTTATCACCTACAACTGGACCTGTGTTATCGTGTGGATCGTGGCAAGTAACACATCTCATACCTTTGTCATAGTGAGCTGTAAAGTATGATTGAGAACCTTCAGAACCACATCCTGGTCCCATTGATTTAAATTTAGAGCTAAGTGAGAGATCAAGCTTACCGTTATTAAGAGGATTAGCACGAGCTAGATCTGGACTAAAGTTAAATCTTTGGTGGCAGCGTTCGCAGTTTGATGTTCTAAAATTTGTAGCCCCATCAAGGTGACCGCCAGCTCCGTGGCACTCCTCACAGCTTACACCTTTTGAGATAGTGTGTTTTTGAAGCTCTTTGGCATTACCAAGTGCTGCGTAAAATTCTGCTTTTGATTTGAAATCGAATTTAACCGGGTGACAAACTTCACAATATGATGAGTTTGCTTGGAAGAACATTGATTTTTTATGTTTTGCGGCGTATGAAGCAAGACCTCTAACATATCCGCCATTATCGCCGTACTCTTCAAGAGTGCCAGGAAATTCTGGGACAAGCTCTTTTATCTTTTTAACAGTAGCGTCGTCTAAATTTAACGCCCATGTTCTTTGCCATTGGTTACCACCAGCTACGATCTGACCTGTACCATCTCTTAGCAAACCGCCCTCAACGTAGTAAGTACCACGAAGTAGCCATGCATCAACGTAGCCCATTTTTGTTCTTAAGTGACCAACAGTTGCGTAGATAACATCTGGAGTGATACCTTTTGGAAGGATAGAAGCGGTATCTTTGTCAAATACTGGCTCAGTTAGGTTGTTATTAACCTCTGGGTGCTCACCAGGGAAACGCATAGTAGTTGCGTGGCGAGATCTGCTCCACACTTCATACTGGGCTGGGTGACACTCACCGCACTTTTCTGGTCCTACAAATTTGTTAGGAAACTGAAGTGATGAAGTGGCTGGAATTCTATACATCATAGAGCTATAGCCCTTACCGCCATCTCTTTTACTAAGCTTTGACATATCAAAGCCATGTCCCTCGGCAAGCCACTCTAAGCCACGGTCGTGAACGACCATTTTACCGACGGTTTTACCACCATACTTTGTAAAAATAGGGTGGTTTTTAAATAACCAGTTATACATCTCTTGCTCTTCTACAACGTAGTCTTGCAAGGAGATAACACCTCTACTTTGCAGCGTGCCTTTAGGATTTGCGATAACATCACGTGCTTTATCGGACATCTGCATATTATGCTCTTCGCAACAGGCTTGTGAAGCGAAGATGCTAACACCCATGAGCAAACCAGCTAAGGCTTTTTGTAGATTTCTCATGTGCCCTCCTTTAAATTTTTTATCCTAAAATCAAAATGATTTCATACTGATAATACTAACACCAAAAAAGGGTAGAAAAGGGGGAATTTTAATAAATTATAAATTTTCGAAACTAATTGTAAATGTAATACTATTTTCATCTACGTTTCTAGCAAAGATTAGGGCGTTATTTTTGCTAGCGATTAGCCGGCTCATATATAGACCAAGCCCGCTACCAGACTCTTTTGTGCTAAAGTGTGGCTCAAAGATAACCTTTAAAAACGAAGCTTTTATCGCTCCTGCATTATTTTGCACGCATAAATTTTTACGATTATCTTTTACAAAAGTATAAATTTTTATTACTCTTGGCTTTACATAGCTTTGTTTAAATGCATCTTTTGCATTATTTATAATATTTATTAAAATTTGGATTATTTCATTAAAATTTGCAAAAATCGTAAAATTTTCTCTTATATCTATCTCTATTTTAATTTGATATTTCTTAAGTGAGGCGTTTAGAATTTTTATAGTCTGATTTACCACTTCCTCTACACTAAATTCCCTTTTTAAAGTATTTGGTTTAAAAAAGTTTTTAAAATCATCAACTGTTTCAGACATAAAATTTATCTGCTTGCTAGTCTCTTCTATAAACTCATAAATTTTTGCTTCATCAAGCTTTTTTCGCTCCTGATAGAGTTCTAAATTTATTAAAGCTGAGCTGATTTGAGCTAAAGGCTGCTTCCACTGATGTGAGATATTGCCTATCATCTCGCCCATTGAGGCTAGGCGACTTTGATGTATCATTAGCTGTTCGGTCTGCCTTTTACTCTCTTCGCCACGCCTATGCATCTTATAAACAAGTAGCAAAAATATCCCAAATACAAAGGCTATCGCGCTCATTATGATGACAACCTCTTTTAAATGGTAAGAAAAAATGGCACGTAGCGGTATTTTAAAAGATAGCATTGCCATCATCTCACTTGCTTCAGAAATTTTTCCATTTGAAATTTCATAACGATCCAACATCTGTTTTGGAGCACTTTCGCTATTGTGACAGGCTAGGCAAGATGTATTTTGACTTCTTATAGGAAGCCCTACAAAAAATTGTGAGCCGTTTTCATCTTTTATAATCTTTGAAAACTCACTAAATTTATTCTCTTTAAAGCCTCTTAATACCTGCGCTTCAAATTCATTTGGCTCATGAGCTTTATTTAAAGGTGCCATAGCGACTAGCTTGTAGTCAAAGTCAAGATTGTATTTTTTCTTTTGGATATTATAAATTTCACGGCTTATATATGAAGATGAGAGCAGTCTCTCATCAAAAAAATCCTCTTTTATAATGCCATCACGCTTTAGCTGCTCTATTAGCGGACGCTGAACGCCTGCAATGTACTCTCTTACAGAATTTATACTCTCAAGCACATAATATGCCTCTTTTTTGGCATCTTTCATTGCAAGATTATTATAAAAATTTAAAACAAGTGCGGATATTAAGAGATAAACAAAGATAAAAACACTAACGATTAGCTGAAATTTATATTTCACAAAGGTAACCTACGCCGTATAAATTTTTAATCACATCTTTGCCAAGCTTCCTTCTAAGCTCTTTTACGATCGTCTTTATCGCCTCTTTGCTTGGCTGCTCATACTCCCAAATATAATCAAAAATTTGTTCATAAGTTATAGTTTGATTTTTGTTGTTTAAAAAATACTCTAAAAGCCTACTTTCACTCTTACTTAGATGAGAAATTTCACCATTTATATAAAGTACTTTTTTGCCAAAATCGTATTCTAATTCATCATTTAGCCTAAGAGTCGGCTTGCGTCCAACAAGCTCTAAAGCAACGTCTTCTAGGGCTTTTATAAATGACTTTTTATCATATGGCTTTGCAAGATATCTTGTGATCTTTAGCTCAACCGCTCTCCACAAATACTCTTGCTCGATGTGGCTTGATAAGATCACGATAGGAATTTTTTGATTTATAGTTCTTACTTTTTTAGCGATCTCTAGGCCATCGATATTTGGCACGCTTATATCAAGTACCAAAACATCATAAGCATCGCTCATCGCTAGCTCAAGTGCATCATAGCCATCCGTTACGCCATTTACTTCGGCAAAAAATAGCTCCAAAGAAGCACAAATATTTTTTAAAATCACCTCTTCATCTTCAAGGCAAAGGACCTTTTTGTTTGATAAAACGTCTAAAATATCATATTCTTGCATAGCTTCATCTCGCTTTTTGAGCAGATATTATCACTTGGTAGCTTAAAAAATAAGATTATCTAAAAAATAATTCATACCAATATAAAAGACAGATTACTTTTAAAAATTAAACTATAAATTTTTATTGAAATGATTTGAAGTATTGATTAAAATTTTTCTATAAGTACTATTTTGGATTTTCTAAAAATTTTAGCTATCGATCAATTTTAAAAAGAAAGATAGCTATATTTATAGTATAAATTTTAGTTGCCTCTGCTTCCAGGTTTGATCGCTTTGCTTCCATTTTTACAAAGTGGGCAATGCTCAGGCTCATAAATTTCAAACTCAAAATTTCCTAAAGCAAAAAATGGCTTATCGCTTGGCAGTTTAGCATTTGGCTTAGCCTCATTGTCTAAATTTGTAACCTTACAAAAGCCACGATTCGCAAGTGCTGCAAAGCCAACTACCTCACCACCAAGGCTCTCTATCACGTGCGCTGCTTCAAGTGCTGAGCCGCCAGTCGTGATGATATCTTCACAAACGATAAATTTCTCACCTTTTTTCACTTCAAATCCGCGCCTAAGGCTCATTACCTTTTCAACTCGCTCTGTAAAGATAAAACGCTTCTTTGCTGCGCGAGCTAGCTCATAGCCAGCTAAAATTCCTCCAAGTGCAGGCGAGCAAACGCTATCAAATTTAATGTCAAATTTCTCTATCACACGGGCAAGCTCATCAGCTAGCTTTCCAGCCAAAGCTGGGTCTTCAAGCACCTTTGCACTTTGGAGATAAAACTGCGAGTGATTGCCACTACTTAGTAAAAAATGCCCCTCTAAATATGCCCCAGCCTCTTTATAAATTTTCTCTAAATCCATCGTTTTTTCCTTTTAAAATTTACTCAAAATCTTAACACAAGCCCACTTAAGCCACTCTTTTTAAAATTTAATAAGCCACACATTTGTATAATCTCTCAACACTCACAAAAAGGACGCTCATGCTTATTTTTAACCCTGTTGTTTTTAGCATTTTGGTAATGACGATACTTTGTCTATTGCGTTTTAACATTTTGCTTTCTATCCTTATCTCTGCTCTTGTTGCGGGAGTAATGTATAAGCATGGATTTAGTGGATTTGAAAGTGGCATTGCAGATGGGATTGATAGCCTCTTTACAGCCCTAAAAGAGACTACACAAAGCCTCATAAGCGGTATGCAAGGCAATCTTGAAACATCGCTTAGTTATATTTTACTTGGTGCTTTAGCAGCCGCTATCGCAAATACAAATTTAACTGCTATCTTGATAAATGCTTTGAGTAAATTTCTTAGCTCAAATAAAGTGATTTTTATACTAACTATTGCATTTATAGCATGCTTATCTCAAAATTTAATCCCAGTTCACATAGCTTTTATACCTATTTTGATCCCGCCACTTCTTGCTATTATGAACAAAATGGGAATAGATAGACGTGCCGTAGCTTGTGCTTTGACATTTGGTCTTCAAGCACCTTATGTAAGCCTTAGCGTTGGCTTTGGTCTGCTTTTTCACAATATCTTAAAAAAAGAGCTAGCAAATAACGGCATAACCACATCTATTTCTGATATATCTTCTGTTATGTGGATAGGTGGTGCTTCTATGCTTATCGGACTTATCCTCGCCATACTTTTTTATGGTAAAAAAAGAGATTATAAAACTTCAAAATTTGAAAAAGAAGAGCTTGATGAGATCGAGCGCGCAAAAAGCCTTGAGATGACTAAAAAAGAGTGGGCGGTTTTAGCTGGTGCAGTTGTGGCTTTTGGTGTGCAAATTTATACTGAGCTACTACCTCTTGGTGCATTACTTGGACTTTTGGTTATGGTCGTTTTTGGCGGTATCGAATACAAAAAAGTAGATAAGATCATGGATAACGGCCTTGCTATGATGGGATTTATCGCTTTTATCATGCTAGTTGCTGCAGGTTATGGCACTATCCTAAGAGAGAGTGGCGGAATAGACGAGCTTGTAAAATACGCTAGCTTGGTATCTGGCGGCAAGATAGGCGGAGCATTTTTGATGCTTCTTATTGGTCTTCTCGTTACGATGGGTATAGGCACTAGCTTTGGTACGATACCTATTTTAGCTTCTATCTACGTGCCACTATGCGTTAGCCTTGGTTTTGGCGTACCAGCCATTATCTTGTTAGTTGGCATAGCTGCAGCTCTAGGAGATGCTGGAAGTCCTGCAAGCGATAGCACACTTGGGCCAACAAGCGGTCTAAATGCTGATGGTGAACACAACCACATATATGATACTTGTGTACCTACATTTATATTTTTTAACATACCACTCATCATCGGTGGCATCGTTGGAGCTATGATACTTGGATAAAATTTGGCGTTAATTACGCCAAATTTCTTTTTATTTCTTCTACTCTTTATCAATATAAATTTTGGAACATCTTTTGCTTTTGAAAAATATAAAAATTTAAAATGCAAAAAGGATAAGTCAATGATGAGATCACTTTGGTCTGGTGTTTCAGGCCTACAAGCCCACCAGATAGCCATGGACGTAGAAGGCAATAATATCGCAAACGTTAATACTTATGGTTATAAATACAACCGTGCAAATTTTGCTGATATACTAAGCCAAACTCCAAGAGTTGCTACTGCTCCACAAGGTCAGCTAGGCGGTCAAAATGCTATGCAAATAGGTCTAGGAACGACTATAAACTCAACTACGAGAATTTTCTCACAAGGTACACTAACCTCTACTGATAAGCAAACAGACCTTGCACTTCAAGGAAATGGCTTCTTCGTCGTATCTCCAGATGGCGGAACAACAAGATACTATACAAGAAATGGTGACTTTGTCCGTGATAAAGCTGGAAATTTTGTAAACAATAGTGGTTATATCGTTCAAGGCTGGACAAGAGATGAAGAGACTGGCACTATCGACTCAACTGGACCGATAAAAAATATCGTGATAAAAGAGGGTCTTACTACTCCAGCAAGAGCGACAACAGAAGTAAAGATAAAAGGCAACCTTGACTCAGGCAACACCATCGACCAAAGAAGCACTCCTATTTATTCACTAGACTCGGTTGCTGGTGGACGTGACTATAACAATGACGGAATTTTAAATGCAAACGAAGTCCATAACGAGAATGATGTAAATAATGATCAGTTTTATACAAACTCGAAAAAAGAGCAAAATTTAACAGAGCGTGGCGTCGATCTTGGTGTTACATTTGATGAGCTTGGAAATGGCCTTGCTTTAAGAGATGGACAAGGTATCTGGGTTAGCTATGCAAATGCTAAAACTGAAAAATTTATAGTAGGAAGTGGATTGCCACAAAGTATCGGACAGATAAATCCAAAAGCAACACTTAATATCACAATAAATGGTACTACTATAAAATCTCAAGATAATGCAATATCAAGTATCAGTGATGTTGCAGCTGCGATCAATGCTCAGTATAATAAAACTGGTGTTAGAGCTGAAATTTCAGAAGGTAATAAACTAACACTTATAAATAGAAATAACTCAGGCACTACTGAAGAGACAAAAAATATCCATCTAAAAATAAATGGTGGCAATACAGTTGCTGGTTTAGCTGATAAAGATATCATCACAGCTTATCAATATGTCTATACAAGCTCACAAACAACAGCCGTTCATCCAAATAACGATAAAATCGCAAGACAAGTAACAACAACAGAAGATCTTCGCGCTGCTATGCAAGAAGATGCTAGAAACCACGTTGACTACAACGGCGACGGCCAAATAAGAGCAAACTCAGATGCACTTGATGCGGCGAAACTAGCAACCGCAGCACATAGAATAGCACCTGGAACTGGTGGAGCAGCTTTGGCTGGAAATCCATATCAAACAGATTATAATACTGCTTACAACAATGAAATAGCTTTAGGTCATACGCCAGATGATGCTCATGCAGCTGGTATCGCAGCACTTCAAGCACTTGCAGGTGATGATACAAATGATGGTGTAAAGATCACTGTAAATAAACTAGGTCAATTTCAACTAGAAAATCCATCAAATGAAGTAGCAGATCATGCACTTTATATGACAACAACTGCTCTTACAAAGCCAGCTCAAGGTACAAATAATTCAGCTGTAAATGAAAATGTTAGACTTACAACTATTATGAAAGCACTTGATGGCGCACTAAGCCCGGGTCAAGCTCTAAGAGCAAGTGGCAAGATGATGATGTCAAGCCACGGCTCAACGGCAGAAATTTTTGACTCACTTGGCTCAAAACACACAGTTAGTATCAAATGGACAAAGACAGGTACTACAACAGATGGCGGAACTGAGTGGAGCATGGTTATACAAGTGCCAGAGCCAGCTAAGATAAACTACACAGGCGAAGGTCCAGATAATGTTATAACTGGAACAGCTAGATTTAACGCAAATGGCTCACTTGCAAGTTTTCACCCAGCAACGATAACATTTTCAGCTAACAACGGTTCACAAAGTGGTCAAAACATTAGCTTAAATTTTGGTCTGGGAACTGATTTTAACGGCTTAACAAGCTTTGATAAAGACTCATCAACTGAGTCAATCTCACAAGATGGCTACACAGGTGGCACATTAAACGGCATAAAAATAGATGAGACCGGAACGATAATAGGTTCATTTTCAAATGGTCAAAGCTTTGGCCTGGCTAAAGTAGCACTTGCTACCTTTACAAATAATGAAGGTCTTCAAAGTGAGGGAGGAAACGTATTTTCACAAACTGCAAACTCAGGTGAAGCAGTTATCGGTGCAGCTGGTACAGGCGATAAGGGAACGATCGCAGCTTCAAAACTTGAAGCTAGTAACGTCGATCTAAGCCGTGCGCTAACAGATCTTATCGTTATCCAAAGAGGTTTCCAAGCAAACTCAAAAACGATCACAACAAGTGATGAGATGCTAAATACACTTCTTCAATTAAAACAATAATAACTAATACTTTTACAAAAGGGAGCGTTTGTCTCCCTTTGAAATTTATGCTTTAAATTTACAAATAAAATCAGCCTTCTTTTTGTAAAATGCTAAAAAATTTTACAAAAGAGAAAAAATGCAAGTAACACTACTAAATCACACTCCACTAAATATCTGCTCACACGCGATCCGCACATGCTGGCAAAGCTTTGAAAAAGGTGATAACGGCGGCGAAAAAGATGTTGAGCTAATAGATAGAGTAGGCAATAAATTTAAACACGCTTCAACGCTAGAGCACCTATACTATAACTTCTACATCCAAGGTATCTCTCGTGCACTACTTCAAGAGCTAGCTCGTCACCGCTTAGCAAGCCTAAGCGTCAAATCAACTCGCTACACACTAAAAGAGCTAAAAAAAGAGGAAAAATTTGAAGTAGGGCAGTTTGAGCGTGCAGCTAAATTTATCGTGCTAACAAATGACGAGTTAGTCGATAACGCAAGCATAAAAGCACTTGAAAATTTGCGTGAAATTTTAGCCTCAACTACAAAAAGCCTTGACATCGTCAAATACTGCTTGCCAGAGTGCTATAAAACTGAGCTTACATGGAGCATAAACGCTAGAAGCTTGCAAAATTTCATCTCTCTAAGAAGCTCAAAATCAGCCCTTTGGGAGATAAGAAATTTAGCAAATGCTATCTACGATGTCTTACCTGAAGAACATAAATTTATCTTTGAAAAATGCTTGCCAGATGATGAGCAAAACTAACATTTACGTTAGTGTGGTTTGTGATTTAGAAGCAATGAAACGAGAGCTAAATTTACTTTTTTAGAACGTAAAGAAGCTCGTCTACGTGGATGTTTCTAGCTTTTAAATTTCTGCTACCGCGGTAGGCGTTATACTTTTGACGCAATAGTTGAACTTTGCCCATTTTATTTAGATTTTGATCAAATTCCTCTTGATTGATAAAGCCCTCTGAGTTAAACGAGATGAGGACAAATTTTGCCTTTAAATCTGATATGAGCTCAAAAAAAGCCTCGCTTGCTGATGATTTTTTATTAAAAACTGATCTGTTCCAGTCCTTTGCAATGCCTGAAACTTTTGAAATTTTACTTGGTTCCTCGTAGCTTGCGATGAGATTTAGCATGAAATAGTTTGAGCCGTATGGGTGCTGGTTATAAGGTGGATCAAGATAGACTAGATCAAGCCCATCAAGCTCTTTTGCGAGCAAATTTGCGTCCTTTTGATAGACCTCAAAAGGTACGTTAAAATTTGAAAAAATAGGCTTAGTCAAACTTATATCAGAAGTGATCCTCGATATGGCATTTTGCCCCTGTCCTCCAAACTGACCGATACCCTCTTTATTTTTATGAAAACCTTTAAAAATTCCACTTGTATTTGCATGTACACTTGCATTATAAAGTAGTGGAGCTATGAAAAATTTCCTCATTTCAGCAGGCATTAGCTCATCTATGAGCCTTCTTGCGGTGTCAATGAATATGGCATTTTTTCTAGTATAAAAAACTCTCTCGCCCTCGGTAATATTTTTATCATCTTGTGGGGCATAAAGTCTTGTTATAAAGCCCTCAGAAAGGTTATCTTCTATCTCTTTTTCAAGCTTTTTTTGCCAGAAATTTATCTCATTTTTTATTTCATTTGTGGCGTTTTGCAGGTAGCATGAGTTTGTGATAAAGCTGTAAAGCTCCAAGTCGTTTGCAACTATAAATT
Organism: Campylobacter concisus ATCC 51562; assembly: GCF_000466745.1. Classification (NCBI taxonomy): domain Bacteria; kingdom Pseudomonadati; phylum Campylobacterota; class Epsilonproteobacteria; order Campylobacterales; family Campylobacteraceae; genus Campylobacter; species Campylobacter concisus. The sequence goes on from NZ_ANNI01000001.1 coordinate 41,319, forward strand.
CGCTATTTTGCTTTAAAAACCTAGCCACCACGCCACTTCCACTAAAGAGGTCGCAGCAGCTAAGCTTCTCTTTTTTTAGCTCGTCTTTTGCATACTTTACGCCTTGTTCTATAAAGCCTAAAAGTGAGCGTTTGTTGCCAAGATAGGTTAAAATTTGCTCTTCTAGATAGGCTTGATTTTCTAACTTAGTCGTCTTCAAATTAATGCTTTTTTAGTCCCATGGCATCAAGATCAAGTTTGATCTCTTCATTGTTTATGATTACTAGGCCTTGGGCTAAAATTTTGTTTGCTATGTTATGTGCTTCATCAAGTGAGTGCATCTTGTAAGTGCCGCATTGAAATTTATTTAGCTCTGGAATTTTATCTTGGTCTTTGACCTCTAAAATATCTTTCATAGAGGCTAACCATGCCTTTTTTACGGCTTCTTCGCTAGGTGTGCCAATGACACTCATATAAAAGCCAGTTCTACAGCCCATCGGTGAGATGTCAATGATCTCTACGCCGTTGCCGTTTAGATGGTTTCTCATAAAGCCAGCAAATAAATGCTCTAATGTATGGGTACCTTTTTCTGGCAAAATTTCTTCATTTGGCTTGCAAAATCTCAAGTCAAAAACACTGATATCATCGCCCTTTGGCGTTTTCATACTTTTTGCTAGTCTTACTCCTGGGGCTTGCATTTTCACATGATCTACACAAAAACTATCAAGTAATGGCATATCTTCTCCTTTAAATTTTTGGTAATTCTATCGTAAAAAATGTTTAAAAATTTAAAGGCTCATGAAAAATTTTACATAAGCCTTGTAATATCTGAATGTTTGTGAGTATTAAAATAACAAAACTTTTACTTACTATTATAAATTTCTCATATATTCCGTACTATAAATACCTTGAACACGTCTTTCCATGTCACCATACCAACTTTTTGGAAGAGTGGTAAGAGAATTAAATTTCTCTAGTAAATTTAAATTTTTATTTGGTTCGTAAAAGAGCCTATTTATCTCTAAAATGCTCATATGAACTGGATCTTTTTCTATAACTTCTATCACGTCGCCCACTTTGCACGATCCTGGTGTTATAACGCGGTAATACCAGCCAGTAAGACCAGTTTCAAAGATGTGAGTAGCCATATTTTCATTGCCCCATCTTCTTGAGAGCTTAAAGCATGGTTTTCTAGGCTGCGAGACTTGAAGCACAAGTGAGCCCACCTTATGGATATCGCCCACATATACGCAGCTCTCATCAAGCCCATCAACACATAAATTCTCCCCCATAGCTCCATAAGCCATATTTTTTAATCCTAAAAAACTCTCCCAATCGGCGTAATTTGCAAATGAATTTGCAAAAACTGCCTTTTCAGGGCCGCCATGGTGCTTTGTATCAGCGACACTATCACCCTCAAAGCCAAGTTCATTTGCAAAAATTTCATCATTTTGAGCTACTTTAAATATAGCTGAACTCCATGGTGTATTTAGCTTATTAGTAGCACTTTGCGAGCCATAATTTTTCACCTCGCCAATTAATAATGCTTTTACTATTACCATCTTTTTCCTATTAAATTTAGTTTATTCTTAAATTATTCGCGTGAGTTAGCGCGATCGCGATCGCATCGGTGATATCAAGCGGTTTTATCTCTTTATTTATGCCTAAAATTTTTTTAACCATAAATGCCACTTGCTCTTTGTCAGCCTTTGCCTTGCCAGTAACCGTTTTTTTCACCTGAAGTGGCGTATATTCGGCAAAGTCCCCATGAAGCTGTAAAATTTTAAGGCTAAGTGCTCCGCGAAACTGAGCGAGTTTTAAAACCGTTTTTGGGTTGTAGGCAAAAAATATATCTTCGATCGCGACCTCGTCGAATTTATGATTTTTAAAGATGAGATCAAGCCCCTCGCAAAGCTCGGTAATCTGATATTGAAGTGTGTTTGGTTTTATTTTTATGAGTCCTGCTTCAAGAAGAGTAGTTTTCAATTTATTTTTTTCAAGTATTGCATAACCACAATTCTTCGTACCTGGGTCGATTCCTAAAATTTTCATCACTATCTTTTCAATACTTTTTCACGACTTTTTCACGATGTGAAAAAGTTTGTCAGAGTTTAACAAAGGTTTTATTAAAATTAAGATAGTATCACTATAAAAATTCTCGAAATTTAAGGCATAAAAATTTGATAGCAGACGAAATTTTAGAAAATCTTTCAACACAAATTTCACCTGAAGAATACCAAAGTTATATCAAACAATTAAAATTTAACGAAAAGGCTTCAGACGATCATATTATCGTATTTACTGCACCAAATGAGTTAATGGCTAAATTTATAAATACAAGATATGCTGATAAAATCGCTCATCTATATGAAGTTAGAACAGGCATAAAACCAAATATAGAAATTTCATCTACTAAAAGTAGCAAGATATCAAAACAAAATCAAATAAATGTTAAGCAAATAAAAACACAAAGTAGCATTTTAAATCCAAGCTACACATTTGAAAATTTTGTCTGTGGAGCGTCAAATCAATACGCATTTTTAAGCGCAAAAGCAGCCGCTGAAAAACCTGGCGTACTTTATAATCCACTTTTTATCTACGGCACGACGGGACTTGGCAAGACTCACTTACTCCAGTCAGTCGGAAATCACTGCCTAAATAAAGGAAAAACCGTTATTTGCGTAACTAGCGAACAATTTATGATAGATTTTACCAGTCACATAAATAACCACTCAATGCCAAAATTTCGTGAGAAATATAGAAACTGCGATGTTTTACTAATAGACGATGTGCAGTTTCTTGGTAAAACTGATAAAATCCAAGAGGAATTTTTCAACACATATAATGAACTTTTAGCAAAAAATGGTCAAATAGTTATGACTTCAGATCGACCTCCAAAGACACTAAAAGGCTTTGAAGATAGGATGATTTCAAGATTTGATAAGGCTTTTATGGCTGATATTACGCCACCTGAACTTGATACAAAGATAGCCATAATCATCAAAAAATGTGAGTTTGATAAAATCGATCTAAATAAAGAGGTTATAAACTACATAGCTACAAACATGGGAGATAATATCCGTGAGATAGAGGGAGCTATCATAAATTTAAACGTATTTAAAACTCTTATGAAAGAAGAGATCACACTCGATCTTGCAAAAAGTATATTAAAAGATCTAATCAAAGAAAAACGTGAAAATATAAATTTCGATACTATCGTTGAAATAGTTAGTAAAGAGCTAAATATAAAACAAAGTGATATAAAAAGCAAATCAAGAGTTACAAATATCGTAGAAGCAAGACGAATCATCATATATCTTGCAAAGATGCTTACAACAAACTCAATGCCACAAATCGCAAACTATTTTGGTATGAAGGATCACAGTGCCGTTAGTCATAATATTAAAAAGATAAATGAGCTAATACAAACTAATGAAATTTTTAGTCTAAAAGTTACTGAATTAAAAAACAAAATTTTGACAAAAGGATAAAATACAATATGAAATTTGTGAATAAATGTGAAAAGGAAAATATAATTTTTCACATTTCAAATAGCTGTATTTCGATGTTTAAAAGTACTTTTCACTTTTTAACATCACCTACTAAAACAAAAAAATTAAATTTAAAAATAGAAGGAAGTTTTTAATGAAAGTTTTAATAAACAAAAATATGCTTGAAAGCATAGTAACAAATACAAATCCATATCTTGAAAAAAGAGATCTTAGTGCTATAACTTCTCACATTTATATCTCAGCAAAAGATGGTGTTTTAAACATAAAAGCAACTGATCATGAAATAGGCCTAGCATATAAGCTAAGTAATGTAAAAATCGTTGATGAAGGTTACGCAACTGCAAATGGTAAAAAACTACTTGACATTATAAAAAGTCTAAAAGACGAAGAAGTAATGTTAGAAACTGTAAATAACTATCTTTATATAAAACAAAAAAACTCAAAATACAAACTTCCAATGTATAAATTTGAAGATTTCCCAGAGTTTCCAACGATTGAGGGCAAATCAAAATTTGATGTTGATGCTGTTATGTTAGGAAGAAGTTTAAAGAAAATTTTACCAAGTATTGATAGCAATAACCCAAAATTTGAACTAAACGGAGCTTTTCTTGATATTAAAAAAGACTTTATAAATATCGTTGGTACTGATACGAGAAGACTTAGTATGTTTAGATTTCAAACACCAACAGAAAAAGAATTTTCACTTATAATCCCTAAAAAAGCTATCAATGAAATACAAAAACTATTTTTTGACAAGATAGAAATTTACTATGATGAAAATATCTTAATAGCTCAAAGCCAAAATTTTGAATTTTTCACAAAACTTATAAATGGCAAATTTCCAGATTACGAGCGTGTAATACCAAAAGAGGTAAGAAAAAGACTTCAACTAAGTAGAGATAAGATGATAGAGGGCATAAAAACTATCTCAATGCTAAGTGATACAATGAAAATATCTTTTGCGAAAGATAATATAACATTTGAAAGTGTTATAGAAGATAATTCTGAAGCAAAAACTACAATAGATTATCAAACTGGTTTAGAGCTTGGAGATGAATTTTTCATAGGTATAAAAAATAGATATCTACTTGACTTTTTAAGTAGCATCGAGGATGAAAATTTTGAGCTTGGATTTAATGAAAGCTCACTAGCATTTGTTGTAAATTCAAAAGAATTAACAACAGTAATAATGCCGATAAATTTATAAGATAAGGCAAGATTATGGAAAATAATTACGGCGCAGAAAATATCAAAGTACTAAAAGGGCTTGAGGCGGTCAGGAAGCGCCCGGGCATGTATATAGGCGATACTAATATAAGCGGTCTTCACCATATGATCTATGAAGTAGTTGATAACTCTATCGACGAAGCAATGGCAGGATATTGTGATACGATCGATGTTGAGCTTACACGTGAGGGCTCAGCGATCATTAGTGATAATGGCCGTGGTATCCCAGTGGATATGCACCCAACTGAAAAAATTTCAGCTGCGACTGTTGTTCTAACTGTGCTTCACGCTGGTGGTAAATTTGACAAGGATACTTATAAAGTCTCTGGCGGTCTTCACGGCGTTGGTGTATCTGTCGTAAATGCCCTTTCTAAAAAGCTAGTCGTAAATATCAAACGTGATGGCAAACTTCACAGACAAGAATTTGCAAAAGGCATCCCTCAAAGCGATCTTGAAGTTATAAAAACTACAAATCGCACAGGCACTCAAGTTGAGTTTTGGCCAGATGATAGCATATTTGAAGTGACTGAATTTGATGATGAAATTTTAGTAAAAAGATTTCGCGAGCTAGCATATCTAAACCCAAAGATAACTATAAATTTTAAAGATCAAAGAAATGGCAGGAGCGAGAGCTTTCATTTTGAGGGCGGACTTGAGAGCTTTGTAACTGATATGAACAAGGCAAATGCTGTCAGTAAAGCAGTATCATTTAGCGGTGGCGAAGATGACGTTATGGTTGATTTTGCCTTGCTTTACAACGACACTTACAGTGAAAATTTACTAAGCTTTGTAAATAATATCAAAACTCCAGATGGCGGTACGCACGAAGCTGGATTTAGAGCGGGCCTTACAAGAGTTATCACAAACTACGTTCAAGCAAACGCTGCTGCACGTGAAAAAGATACAAAGATAACTGGCGAAGATATCCGCGAGGGACTTATTGCAGTTGTGAGCGTAAAAGTGCCAGAGCCGCAGTTTGAGGGACAAACAAAGGGTAAACTAGGATCAAGCTACGTAAAACCTATCGTTCAAAAGATGGTTTTTGACGTGCTTACAAAGTATTTTGAAGAAAATCCTATCGAAGCAAGAGCGATAATGGATAAAGCTCTAATGGCAGCTCGTGGTAGAGAAGCGGCTAAAAAAGCTAGGGATCTAACTCGTAAAAAAGAGAGCATGAGCGTAGGCACACTCCCTGGCAAACTAGCTGATTGTCAGAGTAAAGATCCAGTCATAAGTGAGCTATACCTAGTGGAGGGTGACTCTGCGGGTGGTTCTGCAAAGCAGGGACGTGATAGAGTTTTTCAAGCGATATTGCCGCTTAAGGGTAAAATTCTAAACGTTGAAAAGGCAAGACTGGATAAAATTTTAAAATCTGATGAGATAAAAAATATGATAACAGCGTTAGGCTGCGGTATCGGAGATGAATTCGACGCTGAGAAGCTTAGATATCATAAGATCATCATCATGACCGATGCCGATGTTGATGGTAGCCACATCCAGACGCTGCTTTTAACTTTCTTCTTTAGATTTTTAAATAAAGTTGTAGAAAATGGCCACATCTACCTAGCTCAGCCACCACTTTACCGCTATAAAAAAGGTAAGAAAGAAATTTATCTAAAAGATGAAAAGGCGCTAAACGAATTTCTTATCGAAACTGGCATAGAAGGTGTTGATATAGAGGGTATAGGCAGTGCTGATTTGATTGATTTCTTAAAGATCGTTGCAGCTTATAGAAGCGTCTTAAAAGAGCTTGAAAAACGCTTTAACGTCCTTTCAGCGATCCGCTATATGATAGAAAATCCAGACATCGTTTCAAAAAGCTACAATGAAATTTTTGAAATTTTAAAGGATTTCTTAAAAGCTGAGGGTCACAACATCTTAAACCACTACGTTAGCGAAGATGAGGTTAGAATTTATGTCCAAACTGAAAGCGGCTTAGAAGAGCTTGTAGTAAATGAAAATTTATTCACAAATCCACTTTATGAAGAGGCACTTTACATCAGCCAAAAGATAAAAGAGCGCGGCCTAGACTTGCATAGTGACGTTATAGACGTGCTTGATGAAGTAGAGAAAAATGCGAAGAAAGGTGCATATATCCAGCGCTACAAAGGTCTTGGTGAGATGAACCCTGAGCAGCTTTGGGAGACTACGATGAACCCTGAGAACAGAAGACTTTTAAAGATCGATATAAATGACGCTATAAGCGCTTCTGATACGTTTAATCTCTTTATGGGCGATGAGGTCGAGCCAAGAAGAAATTACATCCAAGACCACGCAAAAGACGTTAAACACTTGGATATTTAAAAGAAAAAGGATAAAAAATGAGCGAAGAGATGAAGTATGGCGAGAAAATTTTGAAAGAATTTGACGTAGAGAGTGACCTTGAGGTCTGGGAAAATAAGCAAATAAGGGACTATGTCATAAAGATCACTCTGCCTGAGTTTTGCTGCCTTTGCCCTCGCTCTGGTTATCCTGACTTTGCGACGATATATCTTGAATACATCCCAAACAAGCTAGTTGTCGAGCTAAAAGCGATAAAGCTTTATATAAATAGCTTTATGAGCCGCAACATCAGCCATGAAGATAGTATAAATGAAATTTACTCTGTTTTAGAGAAAAAACTTGAGCCAAAATTTATGAAGATAGTGGGCGACTTTAACCCACGTGGAAATGTTCATACGGTTATTGAGATCAGCTCCGATCTAGTTGTAAAAAAGCCAGTTGAAGAGAAAGAATTTGCTCCAAAAAGTAGGGAGAGAAGCTTTAGCGATAAGCCACGTGAGAGACGAAGTACTAGTGATCGTGGCAATAGAGGCAGCAGAGATGATAAATTTAAAAAAGATGATAAGCCAAGAAGAAGCTCAAACAAAGAGGGCTTTAGAAAGATAAGCTATGCCGATGATAAGAAGCCAAAAGTAGTCAAAAAGGATAAATAATGATAAGTGCTAAGCTTATAGAACATATCTTTAAAGCAGCATCTATATCACGTTGGAACGACTATCCAAAGATGACAAATTTAGTCGAGCTTGATAAGCAGGCTCATAAATTTATCATCGCTTATTTCATAGCAAAACAAGAACAAGATGCCGATATGAACTATATCATTGAGGCTGGAATTTTTGAGTTTTTAAGTAGGGTCGTGGTCACTGACATACGTCCAGATGTCTTTCATCATATACAAAAGACAAAAAAAGAGCAGATAAATAGCTGGGTTTTAAGTAATCTTGATAGCCTTATTTCAGATATTGAAAATGGCGAGTTTTTAGAGAGATTTAAAAGTTATTTTAAAAGTGATAAAAAGCATGAAAAAGAACGCCTCATCCTAAAAGCAGCTAGCTATCTTGCCACTAGGTGGGAATTTTCTATCGTCTATCAAACGAGCCAATTTTTAAGTGATATAGAAGAGCTTAAAGCTAAGGTTGAAGAGGAGATGGAGGATTATTACGAGCTAATTGGCGTTAGAAAGATCGCTATGAATCAAAAATTAGCCCGCCTTGTAGATCTAAGTGGCAGGCTAAGGTTTCAAAAGCGCTGGGCACAAACGCCTCGCATCCCTGAAACTGCGGTCTTAGGACATATGCTAGTTGTTGCGATACTTAGCTATTTTTATTCACTCAAAGCAAAAGCTTGTAAAAAACGTCTAGAAAATAACTTCTTTTGTGCGCTATTTCACGACCTACCAGAGAGTCTCACAAGGGATATCATAAGCCCTGTGAAATACGGCGTAAAGGGGCTAAATGAGATCATTAGTGAGTATGAGATGAGGCTTATTGATGAGAGGATTTTGCCATTTGTGCCAGAAAAGATCAAAGATGAGTTTAGCTATATCCTTGGCATCAGAAAAGATGGCGAGAAATTTATAAAAGATGAGTTTGAAAATAGGACTTACGAGCGCAAGATCATATGCCACGAAGGGACGATGGAAAACGTAAATGAGGATAAATTTAACCCAATCGATGGTAAAGCACTAAAATACTGCGACAAGCTCTCAGCCTACATAGAAGCTGGAATTTCTATAAGCTACGGTGTCAAATCAAAAGAGCTAACTGACGGCTTTAATAATATGTATAAATTTTTTAGCGAAAAACCTAAGATCGACGGAGTGGATTTTTTAGAAATTTGTGATGATTTTAATGAGCATTTTGGTTTAGAAAGACCCCCTCTCAGATAACTGCGGCACACACTTAATACAAGTGCTCTGCTGTGTTCCCACCCTGAAGCGGTGCTCATAAAAAGCATTGCACAGGTCTAAGAAGGAGCTTCGCAATCATACAGAAACTATACTTAAATTTTGTTTTATAGTTACATTTTTAAAAATTTAGCTTTAAAAGTATATAATCAGCCCAAATTTCATAAAAAGTAGAGTAATGTCTGGAAAGTTTAAACTTCGTTTTTTATCAGCTTTTAGAGATTTTTTTATCTATCATCACAAATCTTTAGAATTTCGTGCCAAAATTTTTGCCGCAATGATCTCTGCTAAATTTGACCCAGACGAAGATGATTTTTTTGTTTTAAATGACATTACAAATGAAATTTATGAAAATGACCAAACCAGAAAAGACTTTTTGATCCAAACTGTTAAAGAGTATGTAACAAGAGTTAAAAGAAACGATAGGATCACACTTGATGCACTACTTTTAAGTATTGATAAAGACCTAAAAGATCACAAAAGATATGCCAAAAAGATAGATTTTTCACATCTTCGTCGCTTGATGAGTGGCTGTGAGGAAGAAATTTTAGTTCAGCAAAGGGTTTATGAGTTTTTAATAAACGAAGTTAAACTCTATTCTTAAAACTATCATTCATTTTAAATTTTTAATCATCAACTAGCATAAAAATTATTTCTTCATTTGAATAGCAGTCTGGATCATCTCATCACTTGTTGTGATACTTTTTGCACTAGCCTCATAAGCCTTTTGTGTGACTATAACCTCACTTAGCGCTTGACCAAGATCGACATTACTCATTTCAAGTTTATTTGCAAGAATTTGTGAGCCATAAATAGTCTCACCAGCTTTATTTTTATAAAAAAATGCTTCACCTGAATTTGGAGTTGCTTCATAGAGATTATCACCTACTTTTGATACGCCTTGCTCATTTTGGAAGTGAAATAGAGCTATTTTTGCAACTATAAATGAGCGAGAATTGTCAAAATTTGCCATGATATTTCCACGATCATCAACGCTATATTTTGTGAGATTTCCTTCGGCGTAGCCATCTGCTTTTATGACAAAGTCTTTTTTTGAATTGGCCGAGCTTGTTATGCCATTATAAACATTTGCATCTCCATCGCCAAGAAAATTTAAAGCTACGTTTCCAACGCTTGTTAATGTATTTGTAACAAGCCTACCGCTACCATCAAAAGTAAGTGTTCCCATAGCTGTATTTTGTACAACACCATTAGCATCAGTTATCGTAGCTGTTGTATTCCAGGTAGTTTGATTGCCACCTTGAGGGATTTGCTTTGTAAAATTTATAGTTACTAAGCTCTTTGTACCATCACTGTTATATATCTCTGAGCTTAGTTTTTCTTTATTAGCTACTTCAACTAGTGAAGTAACTTCAGCTTTTACATCTAAGCTAGCAAAATTCATAAATTTTAGGCTTTTATTGTTTATATGCCAGCTGCCATCGCTCTCTAGCGTGGTTGAAAACTCACTAAATTTACCATCGCCGTCTTTTACTTTTACCACTACGCTATCGCCTGCTTTTGCACCAAACCTTGTCTGACTTAGCGGAATTTGTCCATTTAGTGAGATAGTTTTGTTTGTATTATCGAGTGTATAATTAAAATTTGTCGCATCAATGGCTGTTGTTCGTTTATCTGTTATAAGGCTTGAGTCTAGGTTGCCTTTTAAATTTATATTTTTTGTTTGCTTGGCTGGCATATATAAAAAATGAGGTAAATTTATACCTTTTTGTGAGCCAGTATCGCCTAGTTTTAGATCCTCTTCTTTTGCAGTAAATGCCTGCGTGGTACCTTTTGTTTGACCATATTTTCTAAGAGCATTAGCACTTGGAGTGACTGGAGTAAAACTTGTTAACGTACCAAGAAGCAAGTTGCCTTTATTATCTACTAAATTTCCAGCCCCATCTATATCGAAGCTACCTGTTCTTGTGTAGTAGTTTCTACCATTTTTATCAACGACACCAAAAAAGCCTTTACCGCCTATAGCTAGGTCGAAGTTATTATCAGTATTTTGAAAACTACCATTTGTCATCTTTAAAGCTGTCGTTTGTTTTGTAGCTCCAAGACCTACTTGATTGTTAGTTGGACCACTTCCAGCAGAAGCCATATGTTGATTGATTAAATTTTTAAACTCAGGGATTGAAGCTTTAAAACCTACGTTGTTGATATTTGAGATATTATTTGCCCAAACATCCATGCCAAAGCTTTGTGTTTTAATGCCACTAATTCCGTTGTAAAAACCTCTCATCATGGCTTTTATCCTTCGTAAAATTCAGATATTTTATCCATTGGGACATATTCGCCTGCGATTTTTATCATGGCTTTGCCGTCTACAAATTTTACTGCCTCGACTGGATAGCTACCTACTTGAGTCTTGTATGAATTACCATCTTTTCCAGTGTAATTAACAGAAACTGTATATGCGCCGTTTGGTAATTGTTTTCCAGAATCATCTTTACCATCCCAAGATATTCTGCGAACTCCTGATTTTAGATCTTTTATATCAATTGAACGAACGACCTCTCCATTTGCATTTTTAATTTCAAGCTTGCCATTTGCAAGATCTGATTTAAAATAAAGTGCAAAATTTACAGTTTTTTGCTCATCTGTTAGTAAAACTGAGTTTGAACCAGTTGAGACCATTTTGCCAAGAGCTGATATGGCGTAGGCATTTGCATTTGATTTTAATTGATTTACAAGCTCTTTCATAGCTGAGTTTGTATTTTGTTGCATCTCTAGCGATGCTAGCTGGCTAGTTTGTGTGAGCATCTTTTCAGTATCCATAGGACTTGTTGGGTCTTGATACTGAAGCTCTGTTAAAAGTAGCTTCATAAATGCATCTTTATCTAGCTGCGCATTTGGGTTAGTTCCTGTGCCAGCTGCCGCATCTTGCTTTGCTTTTGCCTTTTTCTCAGCGTTTTTTTGTTGAGTTGTTTGTGTAGTTATATCTGAAACTGAAGCCATGATCTCTCCTAAATATATCTTGGTATTACTAGCTCAAGCAAGCTTTGTTCCGCTTGAGTGTTTTCGCTCTCATCGCTTTGATTTGAGCTGTATTTGTTTTTTGCTTGTTCTTTTTTATCTTGTCTTTGATTTTGATCTGAGAAATTCATCTCAAGCTCGGTAAATCCCATATTCACAAGACTATTTTTAAACTCGGCTTGATTTTGTAAAAAGAGATTCATCGTAGCCGTGGTTGAGTTAAAATTTACATGTAAGTTGTTGCCACGATTTACCATCGTGATCTCAACTTCGCCTAAATTTAGTGGATTAAGCGTGATGTTAAAACGAGTGATCGGAGCTTTGTAGTTTTGCACCTGCTCTTTTAGCGTAGAAGAGAAGTTGCTAAGCGTCTCTTTTATCTCAGCCTTTGTCTGAAGCTGGTGTTTAGCGCTATTTGCGATATCTTTTACCATTTGATTTAGCTCTGATTTATTATCGCTTGCAAAGGTCTCTTCGGTTGGCTCACTTTTGGTCATCTGCTCTCTTTCTGGAAATAGTAGTGACTCAAGAGTTGGGGCTTTTTGTGCCTTTTGCTCGTGTAAATTTACCTTTGCTTTTGGCTCGTTTTCTAGCTCTATATCTAATGACTCATCGTCAAGTTTTACTTCGCTATCATCTAGCTTTTTAGGCTCTTCTTTTACTAAATTTTTAACTTCATTAGTTGGATTTGTCACTACCTCTTTTAATAAAGTATCGAGCTTTACGACCTCTTTTGGTTCATTTTTTATGATAGTTTGCTCGACCTCGTTTTTTAGCTCTTTTAGGTAAAAAGGCTTGTCTTCGGTTTTTATTGGTGTGAAAAATTCTTGCTTACCTAAATTTTTAAACATCTCATTTAGTTTTGGCACATCTTCGTTTGAAATTTCTATATTTTCAAGGCCAAGGTCAAATTTCTTAGCAAGATCAATAAGGTCACTAACGCTCTTAACATTACTAAGCTCTTCGACGTTTTCAGGCACACTTAAGAAATTTGCTATTTTGTCGCTAAAATTTGGGAATTTGCTTACTTTTTCATTTCCATTTAGAATTTCTAAAACCTGCAAAAGCTGCATGAAATTTGCATTTTCATAAAGCTCGTTTTTTGTGTTTTCGTCCAATTTTTCTTCAAGTGCGGTTGAAATTTTTGCTGCATTTTCACTTTGAGCTTTTTGTAGCGTCTCTTTTTGAGTATCAACCGTTTTTACTATCTCTTTGATATCTTTTTCAGTTATCTTTTGTCCGCTATTTGCCTTGCTCGCAGCTGCATCTAAAACCATCGACAAAAACTCGCCGTTGTTTTGAGATTTCTTTGCAGTTGTAGACTTTTTGGTGGCCGCAGGAGCTAACAAATCTACGTTGTTTTTCGCTGTATAAGCTTGCATTTAAACCTTTCAAATTTTTAAACTTAATGCGAAACATGCAAAATCTATTCCAAAAATTAATTTCTTGATATCAGCTTAAAATTTATAAAAATTTGGCTATAATCTGCCCCTATTTTAAAACTAATGAAGCGAAAATAGCAAACTAATAAACGGAGAAAACTTTGGAAAAGATACGAAATATAGCCGTCATCGCACACGTCGACCACGGTAAAACAACAATGGTTGATGAGCTTTTGAAGCAGTCAGGAACATTTAACGAACATCAAAGCGTTGGCGAACGTGTCATGGATAGCAACGACATCGAAAGAGAACGTGGCATCACGATCCTTTCTAAAAATACTGCTATTCGCTACAAAGATACAAAGATCAACATCATTGACACCCCAGGCCACGCCGACTTTGGTGGCGAGGTAGAGCGCGTTCTTAAGATGGTTGATGGCGTTTTGCTACTTGTTGATGCGCAAGAAGGTGTTATGCCACAAACTAAATTTGTCGTCAAAAAGGCGCTCTCACTAGGACTTCGCCCAATCGTCGTTGTAAATAAGATAGATAAACCTGCAGGCGATCCAGACCGCGTTATAAATGAAATTTTTGACCTTTTTGTAGCACTTGACGCAAACGATGAGCAGTTAGAATTCCCAGTAGTTTATGCCGCTGCTAAAAATGGCTACGCAAAGCTAAAACTAAGCGATGAAAATATAAATATGCAGCCACTTTTTGAGACTATCTTGGCTCACGTACCAGCTCCAAGTGGTAGCGATGAAAACCCACTTCAGCTTCAAGTTTTTACTCTTGATTATGATAACTACGTTGGCAAGATCGGTATTGCAAGAATTTTTAATGGCAAAATATCTAAAAACCAAAATGTTATGCTTGCAAAGGCTGATGGCACAAAGACAACTGGTAGAATTTCAAAGTTAATTGGTTTTATGGGTCTTGAAAGAACCGATATTAACGAAGCTGGTACTGGCGACATCGTAGCGATCGCTGGCTTTGATGCGCTTGACGTTGGCGATAGCGTCGTTGATCCAAACAACCCTCATCCGCTTGATCCACTCCATATCGAAGAGCCAACCCTTAGCGTTGTATTTTCTGTAAATGACGGCCCACTAGCAGGCACTGAAGGCAAACACGTCACATCAAACAAGATCGATGAGCGCCTTGCAAACGAGATGAAGACAAATATCGCGATGAAATACGAAAATATCGGCGAGGGCAAATTTAAAGTAAGTGGTCGTGGCGAGCTTCAGATTACTATTTTGGCTGAAAATATGCGCCGCGAGGGCTATGAATTTTTACTTGGCAGACCTGAGGTCATCGTAAAAGAGATAAACGGCGTAAAATGCGAGCCATACGAGCTTTTGGTTATCGATGCGCCTGATGATACGACAGGCACAGTCATAGAAAAACTTGGCAAAAGAAAAGCGGAAATGGTCTCTATGAACCCAACAGGCGATGGCCAAACAAGGATCGAGTTTGAGATCCCAGCGCGTGGGCTTATCGGCTTTAGAAGCCAGTTTTTGACTGATACAAAAGGCGAGGGCGTTATGAACCACAGCTTTTTGGAGTTTAGACCACTTAGTGGAACAGTGGAGCACAGAACAAATGGTGCTTTAGTTTCGATGGAAAACGGAGTAACGCTTGCTTATTCGCTATTTAACTTGCAAGATCGTGGTGTGCTTTTCCTTGATCCGCAAGCAAAAGTCTATGTGGGCATGATCATCGGCGAGCACAGCCGTCCAAACGACCTTGATGTAAATCCTATCAAGGGCAAAAACCTAACAAATGTGCGTGCAAGCGGTAGCGACGATGCGATCAAGCTTGTGCCACCTAGAAAGCTAAGCCTTGAGCGCGCGCTAGAGTGGATAGAAGATGACGAGCTAGTCGAGGTTACGCCTATAAATATCCGCGTTCGCAAGCGCTATTTAGATCCAACAGAACGCAAAAGAAAAGCAAAACTCTAATCAAATTTTATCATTTAGCCCCTTTATAAAGGGGCTAATAATTAAACTCTAAAAACAGCAAAAAAAGATTTAAATAAATTCTTATATCTTTTTGCATTATTTATTTAAGTTGGCTTTGTTCAAGACGAAATAGAGCCATTCTCTCTCATCTAAAATTTATCAATCTTAAAACTATTTATGCTTTAAAATACCATACTTACTTTTCTATTTTTGCTTTTAATGTAATCAATACAAAAATGCTTAGTTTATGTTAGAATCGGCGAAAATTTAAAGGAAATCTATGAAAAAACTAAAATTTATCTTTGCTCTCGCCGCGGCATTTATTTTTGGCGGCTGCGAGAGGGCGGCGTGGCTGTATGAGGGAAATTTCAACGAAAACAGATATGAGCAAGTAAAAAAAGACGCGAAAAAGGCAAAGCAAATGCGAAAAAAAGCGTGCGAGCTAGGCGATAAGCAAAGCTGTTAAATTGACAATAAGGCGTTTTGACAAAAATTTTAAAATGATAAAACTCTATAAAGTCTTAACATAGCTAGCAATTTAGAGTAGTAACTTTTAGCATATTTTTGAATTCTGTAATAAGTTTGCTAATTTATATTTTTAAGTTTATAAAAGCTTTATTACACTTTTTTATAGTAGCCAGTGAAGTAAAGTTAAATTTTTACTTTACTAGACTCAAAAGTAAAATTTCTGTAGAGTTTGCAAGCTATAAAATTTACTTATACTTTTAGCTATCAAAACAATCAACAAAACTCATTGATAAATTTTCTACTAAATCTTATTTTAAATAAAAGTAAATATTAACTTTCTTAAATAAATCTAAATATAACAATGTAATTTTAAGCCATTAGATTATAAGATTTTTTTAAATTTTATTTTTAAGGATTGCAACATGAAAATGCTATTTTTAGCCCCTGTCTTAGCATGTAGTCTTGCTTTTAGTGCAGATGTCATCGCAAAAGATGCCAATATAACGCTAGATGGCAAGATGATCGGAAAGATCGAGGTTTTAACACCAGTCGAAGTCGTCGAAAAAGGCGATAAAACGAGCAAAATCAAGGTTAATGGCGTAGTTTCGGCAAACTATTTAGCCCAACTTCAAAGAAGTATAGAAGATCCAGAAATCTTTGTAGCTTTTAATGACGAGAGTGAGGCAAATTTCAAAAAAGTAAAAGATCTTGAAGATGACTACGGCGAGGTTTGGTACCAAGCAGAGGGCGTTTATGAAGTGCCAAATGACGCACTTGGTGGTGATACAAAAAAGCTTTACGTAAAAGCACAACAAATTTATGAAGAGACCTGCTCTGCGTGTCATAGACTTCATGAGCCAAATAGCTTTACAGCGGCTCAGTGGCCAGCAAATTTAGCTGGAATGGTCGATGCGAAATTTGTAGCACTAGATGAAACTGACCTAAATTTAGTGCTCAAATACTTACAACACAATGCCAAAAAAGTAAAATAAATTTTCATAAGGGAGAAAATATGAAAAGACGAGATTTTATAAAATTTTCTGCACTTGCAGCCACTGCGGCACAAGCGAACAAGATTGAAGGTGTGACAAAAACCATTTTTGACCAAAAGAAAACTTTTGGCGCAAATAGATTTGGTCTATTTTGGGCAAATACCAACTCAAATCAAATCGTCTCCGTTGATCCATTTGATGGTGATAAATTCCCAAATACAATGAATAACAGCTTGCCAGATCTCATCCAAAATGAAAGTCGCGTACTCTATCCATACGTAAGAAAAAGCTACCTAAAGGCAAAAGGCGCGGCAAAAAGCGAGCTTCGTGGCAAGGAAGAATTTGTGCGTGTTAGCTGGGATACGGCACTTGACCTTGCTGCAAAAGCCTTAAAAGAAAATTTTGACAAATATGGCCCTGAGAGCATCTACGGCGAATGCTATTGGTGGGGCGGTAGCGGTAAGATCAGCTGGGGTAGGACTGTTGGCCACAGGATGCTAAAAGTGCTTGGCGGATACGTTGAAGAGAGCGGCGACTACTCAACAGGCGCTGGTCTTGTCATCATGCCTCACGTCCTTGGAAATAGTGCGGTTTATGACGCTCCTACAAAATGGGAAGCTATGGTTAAAAATGCTAAGAACATCGTATTTTGGGGTACTGACCCGCTTGTAACTGGTCAAATTTCATGGCAGCCACCAACACACGATGGTTATCTTGGCATAAAAAAGATAAAAGATGCTGGCATAAAAACTTATAGCGTTTGCGTCTTTAAAAACGACACCACAAGATATCTTGACTCTGAAGCTATCATCGTTCGTCCAAATACCGACGTAGCAATGATGCTTGGCATGTGCCACTATCTATATGAAAACAAGCTTTATGACGAAGAATTTATCAAAAAATACACAGTTGGCTTTAATAAATTTAAAGACTACCTACTTGGCACAACCGACAAAGTGGTCAAAGACATAAACTGGGCTAGTAAAATTTGTGGTGTAAAAGCCGAAGATATAGCTAAATTTGCAACAGCGCTTGCAAAAGAGCCAAGCACTATCATCGCTGGCAGATCACTTCAAAGACAAGATCACGGCGAGATGGGCTTTTGGGGTATCGTAACACTTAGTGCGATGCTTGGCCACATCGGTAAAGAGGGTCTTGGATTTGAGTTTAACCTCTACTACGGAAACGGTAGCACCGATAAGATAGCACCTGCTCTAAAAGGTATCAGCACTAGGATAAGCGAGAAATATGAAAACGTAGATGGCGCTCCATGGAAGAAATTTAAAAACGTAACCATCCCATCTTCAAGATCAATCGAAGCTTTGCAAAATCCTGGCAAAGAGATAGATTATGATGGCTCTAAGATCAAACTTCCACATATGAGAGTAGCTTATATGGCCTCTGGTTCGATGTTTACAAGACACCAGGACGTAAATAACACCGTTAAAGCGTGGCGTAAATTTGACACCGTAATAACCGCTGAGCCATACTGGACAAGCACAGCTAAACTAAGCGACATCGTCTTACCAGTGGCACTTGAGGTAGAGAGAAATGACATCAACCAAAGTGTCCCATCAAGCGAATACATCGTGGCTTATAAGCCAGTAGTTGAGCCAATGGGAGAAAGCAGAAGCGACTACTGGATATGCTCACAAATTTGCAAACGCTGGGGTAGAGAAGAGGTCTTTACTGAGGGTAAAGATGAGCTTGGCTGGGCAAAAGAATTTTACGCAGATGCCGTAGAGCAAGCTAAGGCACTAGATCTTAAAATGCCAAGCTTTGATGAGTTTTGGAAAGAGGGCTATGTCAAATTTGACAAAGACAATGAAGAGACAAAATACTACACAAGACTTAGTGCATTTAGAGAAAATCCGCACAAAAATCGCCTTGGTACGCCATCAGGCAAGATAGAGATATACTCTCCAACTATCGCTAAATTTGGCTACAAAGACTTTGCCCCACACTTTGCTTGGATCGAGCCGTTTGAGTGGCTTGGTAGTGAAAAAGCTAAAAAATATCCATTTAGCATCACAACCCCACACTCAAGATATCGCCTCCACTCTCAGCTAAATAACTCAATAATCAGAAACTACGCTGAAGTGAGCGCAAGAGAGCCGATGTTAATAAATACAAACGACGCTAAGAAAAAAGGTATCGCAACTGGTGATGTAGTGAGAGTCTTTAATGACAGGGGTGAAATTTTGGTAGGAGCGCTTGTTACTGACATCATCCCAGAGCGTGTCATCGCTATTTGCGAAGGTGCATGGTACGACCCTGAAGTGCTTGGCGAAAGAAGCCTTTGTAAGCACGGCTGCATCAATGTCTTAACACGCGACAAAGGCACATCTAGTATCGCTCAAAGCAACTGCGGACATACGATACTAGCGGATCTTGAAAAATATAAAGGCGAGATCAAACCAATAACTGCCTTTTCTAAACCAAAAATTTTACAATCTTTGTAGAATTTATATAAATTTAGCCCTCGCATGGGGGCTAAATTATTTTTAGGTCATTTATATCTTCAAATTTAATCCTAGTTTTTACAACCATAAGAGTTTTATTTTTGAAATTTACGTCAGAGATTAGTCCGCTAGCACTTGTATAGGTGTAGCCGTCATGATAGCTCACATATACTTCATCAGCCGGCTTTAGCTTGCTTATCTTTTTTAAAATTTCATCCATCATGCTTTCATCAAGTTCAAGTTTTTCGCATTTTTCTCGCTCTCTTGACCGCAGGGCTCGCTCTAAGGTTGAGAGAGGATTAAACGAGCTAAAAATTTTTGCTCTATCTTTACTCGCCACTTTTGTGCCCTCCGATCTTTTTATTTCTATCTTGCCCAGTGGCTTCTGGTAGTAGATCGATCGCTCTTAAAACCGAGTTTTTACCAAATTTTTCTTTTATGAGATTTAGGGATTTTAAAACCGCCTTTTCTTTAGTGTTATCCTCAAAAAGACTAGAGTGAGCGAGTCTTTCTTTTACTACGTCATTTGCACTGATGCTAATTTGCCTAATCATCCCAACATTTTTTATCTTGTTTAAAAGCAGCTCCTCAGCCGCGCTCATCAGCACGCTTGAGACATTTGTTGGTGTCTTAAACCGAACACTTGCACGTTGCAGCGGCTCAAACTTGTCTGAAAATTTGATACTTATCGTAAGCCCACTCGCCTTGAGCTCTTTGTTTATGAGCCTAAGAGCGAGCCTGTCAGCCATTTCTTTTAGTACGACTACCGCCTCACAACGTTCGTAGTCTCTTGGTAAAATTTCAGAGCTAAAGTAGGATTTTGTGCTTGGTTTATATGCTTTTATATCAGCTATTGTCGTTGGCTCTATGCCATTTGCATGGTCTATCGTTATATAAGCATCAACTCCAAAAAAATTCTCAAGTAGGCTTCGCGGAGCATTTGCTATATCTTTCATGCAAAAAATTCCATGTTTTTCCAGCTTTAGCCTAGTTTGCTTACCGATACGCCAAAAGTCATCCAAGGGTTGATGCGTCCAAAGACGTTCTTTATAAAGCTGCTCGTCTAAAAATGCAATCCCATCATCACTGTGCTTAGCCAAGATATCAAGGGCGATTTTTGCGAGGTATAAATTTGTGCCCATGCCACAGGTGGCCGTCACGCCAGTAGTTTTTAAAATTTCATCCATTATCTTTTTGGCTATGGATTTTGCATCGGTATTATAAAATTTAACATAAGAAGTAAGATCGATAAAGGCCTCATCGATAGAATAGACATAGATATCATCTTTTGAGACGTATTTTAGATATATCTCATAAATTTTAGCCGCATAGTCGATGTAAAACTGCATTCTGGGTGGCGCAATGATAAATTTTATAGCCTTTGGTATTTCAAAAAGCCTGCATCTATTTTTCACACCTTTGGCTCTAAGAGCTGGGCTAACGGCTAGGCAAACACTTCCGTTGCCACGACTATCGTCAGCCACGACCAGATCGGTTTTAAACGGATCAAGCCCTCGCTCTACACACTCAACTGAGGCATAAAAGGACTTTAGGTCAATGACGGCATAAAATTTTTGTGCTTCGTTTTTCATGGGGTGATTATAGATGAAAATTAGTAAAAGTTCGTTTTTGAAAGATTGATCTTAAGGTTAAAATTTCTAATAAAAATTTTTTAGAAACAAAATAAGCAAAATGGATAAATTTTACTAGTGGAGCCAGAGCAAATGCAACGCACAACGAAGTTAATATAATTGGTTCTACTATTGAAAAAACTAGACAATCAGGTGTTTATATTGGTTTAACAGATAGAAGTGATGTAAATTTTAGCAAAGTAAAAATAAAAATGGCGAGTATATGCTTGGGGCTTTTGCTATACCAACATTTGATAACAGCAACGAAGATGCCAAAATAGATGGCAGAGTTAGAAACTATGGATTTGGTATTTTTTCAAGGCTAAATTTACCACGTGATTTTTATATGGATCTCATGGCAAAAGCTGGTAGGAGTCAAACTAAGGTTGATGCGAAAGATGTAGATTATAAAATCTCAATGCCATACTACAATGCTAGCTTTGGCGTCGGCAAAAAGATAAAATTTGATAGTTTTATGCTTGATAGTGGGCTAAACTACGCACTCTCTTATGTCGGTAGCGATGAGGCAGATATCGGACAAAGCACATTAAAATTTAGCAGCGTTACATCAAGTAGAGCTAAAATTTACTCAAAAATAGCCTATGATGCTGGTAAATTTAATCCTTATGGAAAAATTAGCGCTGAGTATAAATTTAACACCAAGTCAAAAATAGCGGTGATCCAAGAAGACGAGGAGATCAGCCTAACTCAAAAAGGCACAAGCTCAGAGGTTGAGGTCGGTCTAAGATATACGCCAACTTATGCAACACTCATAAATTTTGGCATAGCACAATCTTTTGGTAAAAAAGATCAAAGCAGCGCAAAACTTCAGTTTGCTTATAGATTCTAAAAATTTAGTGGCTTTTTTAGCCACTAAATTTACTTATTTTTATAGATTTAGCCGTAAATCTTCTTTAAATTTTCAAGCTTTGTACTAGCATTTAGTAGTAACATATCGGCGATAACTAGCCTTATCATCGCAGTTGCAACGACACTACCACGTATACCTATGCAAGGATCATGTCTACCTCTTAGCTCAAAATCTACCACTTCGCCAGCTAAATTTAGCGTCTTTTGCTCTTTAAATATCGAAGGCGTAGGCTTAAAATGGCTCTTTAGCACGATCTCGGCGCCACTGCTTATGCCCCCAAGTATGCCACCAGCGTTGTTGCTCAAAAAGCCAAGCTCGTCCATCTCGTCATTGTTTGCTGAGCCAAGCATGGAGCTTACATTTACGCCAGCACCTATCTCAACGGCTTTTACACCATTTATGCCCATCAAAGCCGCTGCTAAAGCGCTATCTAGCTTATCATAAAGTGGCTCACCAAGACCAGCTGGCACTCCTCTAGCCACGCTTAAAACCACAGCTCCCACGCTATCGTGCTCGCTTCTAGCTTTATTTACCACTTCTTTCATCGCTTCTTCGTTGCCAAGAGCGTAAATTTGAGAATTTTTAGCAAAGTTAAAGTCTATTTTGTCACTAAAAACTTTACCGATACCAAGCACTCCACTTAAAATTTCTATATTAAACTCATTTAAAAGTAGCTGTGCAAAAGCTCCACCAGCTACTCTAATGGCCGTTTCTCTTGCGCTTGAGCGTCCGCCGCCTCTGTGATCTCTAAAGCCATATTTTTTGAAATATGTAAAATCCGCATGGCCAGGGCGGAAAATTTCACGTAAATTGTCATAGTCGTTTGACTTTTGGTTGTTGTTAAAAATGGCAAAACCTATCGGTGCTCCAGTGCTTACTCCGTTAAAAATACCGCTAAAAATTTCTATCTTATCGGCTTCATCTCTTGCGGTTGTAAAGTTGCTTTGTCCCGGGCGGCGTCTATCTAGCTCACTTTGGATGAAATCTACATCTATCTTTAGCCCAGCTGGAAGTCCGTCTATTACGCCACCAATCGCCACCCCGTGGCTCTCGCCAAAGGTCGTTAAGGTTAGTTTTTTGCCAAATGTATTCAAAATTTTTCCTATTTTTTGATTTTTTCTAGTGCGATTTTTGCTGCAAGCTGTTGGGCTTGCTTTTTAGAGCTGCCAACGGCGCGTGAAATTTCTTTGCCATTTAGTAGCAAGGCTATCTCAAATTCTTTCTTATGATCAGGACCTGACGTGCCGATGAGCTCGTATATTGGTATGACACCAAGACTAGCCTGAGTAATCTCTTGAAGAGCGGTTTTGTAATCCTTTTCTAGGTGTGCAAAGTCGATCTGTGGATAGCAAAGTTCAAGCAGAGCGATCGAAATTTCTCGCACCTTATCAAGTCCAGCCTCAAGGTAGATAGCGCCCATCACTGCCTCAAACGCATCGCTTAAAATGCTATCTTTCTCGCGTCCGCCATTATTCTCTTCAGCCGTGCTTAGCCTTAAAAATTTACCCATTTTTAGATGCCTTGCCATATTTGCAAAGCTTTTTTCATTTACAAGTGCGGCTCTTAGCTTGCTCATGTCGCCCTCTGCGATCTTACTAAATTTTTTAAAAAGATACTCAGCCACAAGCAGATCCATCACCGCATCGCCTAAAAACTCAAGCCTTTCGTTATTTAACGCCTGTTTGGTGCTCTTGTGCGTTAGCGCCTCTTCTAAAAGTTCAGTTTTTTTAAATTTATACCCAAGACTCTTTTCAAATTCTTCTAAAATTTTCATCTTTCATTCTCATCTTTTATTTTTAATGCCTCGTCCCTCGCCATCTGGTCGCACTCCTCGTTTTCAGGGTGTCCAGCATGCCCCTTAACCCAGCTTGCCACGACTTTGTGAGGCTTTGAAATTTCTAGATACTCCTGCCAAAGCTCTACATTTTTTACGTTTTTAAAATTTCTCTTTTGCCAGTTAGAAAGCCACTCATTTATGCTATTTACTACGTATGAGCTATCGGTAAAGAGTCTCACCTCGCAAGGCTCTTTTAACGCTTTTAACCCCATTATCGCAGCTTTTAACTCCATTTGGTTATTTGTCGTATATGCCTCTCCGCCGCTTGCTTTTTTCTGCGCTTCATTAAATCTTAAGATGTAAGCCCAGCCGCCAGCTCCAGGGTTTCCAAGGCACGAGCCGTCGCTAAAAAGTGTTACTATCTTCACTTGGTTTTTCTGTGATGTGGGATAAAATTTTTACACTTCCTAGCTCGTGACAGACCGGACAGCGGTAAAAGTGCATAGGAAATGAGTTTTTGCAGCTTTTGCAAACGTAGTTAAAGCTTAATCCTGCTGCGTCAAATTTAGCGTCTTTTAGTTTTTTGATGATGTTTAGCTCAAAACCATCAATTTCACATGGCTCATCTATATCACCCTTTGCGTAAAAGAGTGATTTGTACTTTGGATCGCTTAAATTTATAGGCGTTTTTAGGTTGTAAAGCAGATCAAGTACGTCTTCAAATTTGGCAAAATCTTTTAAATTTTCTAAATTTTCATTATGTCTTATAAAAAGGGCTAAGATCATGCGTTTTAAAAGCTCAAAATTTTGGCTAAGGTGAGAGAGAATTTCTACCTTTTCTTTAAAACTTAAGCTTTTATCATCAAGCGTGCTGATCGCCTTTATATATGCCTTTTGATCTTTTACATTTACTCCCAGCTCTTCAAGCGAATTTAGCGCATAAAGTGCTTCTTTGTAGTTTTTGAGCTTCTCATCTATCATTGTCAGAAAACGAAGTGCGACGACATTTCTAGGGCTTAGCTCGAGTGCCTTTTCAAAAACCTCACTAGCCTTTTTTAAAAAGCCAGCCTTAAAATAGACCTCTCCAAGCTCGTTTAGAATAAATTCTTTTTCATTTTTATCTCTAACTTTGCCAAGTGCGATGAGATAAACACTAATTGATTTTTCAAAATCACCATTTTTGGCAAAAGTTTGCCCCAGCATGCAAAGGCTTTGGGCGTCTATCTCTGGGCTTTGTAGCATCTGTTTATGCTCGCTACTTATGCCATCTTTGCTATCAAATTTTCTTATAAATTTTTCGATTCTTTTTTTCTCATCTTTGCTCGAAAAGATACCCCAAGCATAGCTTAATGCGGCTATCATCAAAATAATGCTAAATAAAATAATAAGGCTAAATATCGGATCTCTGTGCCCAATGAAAAAAATATCCACGCTCATACTTTGTAATAAAATTTTACTTTAATTATAACAAAGCGGTTGTATAATTTTGCTTATGATAGATCCAAAATCCATAGAAAAACTCAAAAATCAAATCGATATCGTTGACATTATAGAGCACTATTTGCCAGTCAAAAAAATGGGTGCAAACTACAAATGTGTCTGCCCATTTCACGATGACAAAAATCCTAGCATGAGCATAAGTCAAAGCAAACAAATTTTTCACTGTTTTGCTTGCAAGGCCGGCGGAGATGCGATCAAATTTGTAATGGATTATGAGAAATTAACCTATCCAGAAGCTATCGAAAGAATAGCTAGTCTTGTAAATTTTAGCCTTGAATACACAAGCGACAAAGCCCCAACACAAAAAGAAAATAAGCATATTTTAGAAAAGGCAAATGCCTTTTATAGGAGCGAATTTTTCAAGCATGAAGCCGCTGTGAGATATATCTATTCTCGTGGCATAAATGATGCGATGATCGAGAAATTTGAGCTTGGCTGGGCAGGTGAGAGCGCTAGTACTATCAGGCTTTTACAAAATGAAAATATCGAGCCAAAAGAGGCACTTGAAGTTGGCATTGTAAAGCAAAACGAGAAGGGAATTTATGCTAGTTTTATCGAGCGTATCACATTCCCTATATATGCACATACAGCAAAGCTAGTCGGCTTTGGCGGTAGAACGATCTCAGATCATCCTGCAAAATATGTAAATTCTCCACAAAGCATAGTTTTTGACAAGTCAAAGCTGCTTTACGGCTATCATTTAGCTAGACAAAGCATTTTTGAAAAAAAGCAGATTATCATCACAGAGGGATATTTAGATGTTATCATGCTGCACTTTGCTGGCTTTACAAACGCCGTTGCCGTGCTTGGGACTGCACTTACGACTAATCACTTACCACTTTTAAAAAGAGGAGAGATAAGCGTAGTGCTTTGTTTTGATGGTGACTCGGCTGGTATAAATGCCGCTATAAAATCATCTCGTCTTTTAGTGCAAAACGAAATAGATGGAAGCGTTGTAATCATAAAAGATGGTGCAGACCCTGCGGATATGGTCTTTGCAGGTAGAAGCAATGAGCTAGAAGAGATGTTTGGCTCAGGGACTGAGCTTGGTGAGTTTTATATAGAGCAAATTGTAAAAAAATATGATATTACGCGTCCAGTGCAAAAGCAAAAATGTTTAGAAGAGATAGTGGAATTTACAAATTCTCTAAAGCCAATAATCGCAAAAAGTTACGAATTACTAGTTTCAAATTTACTCAAAATAGAGCTAAATACTTTTAGCCTTCATGGACAAAGATATATAAGCAGACAAGATCAAAATTTTACAAATGCTGCAACGACAAATAAACAAACGGCTCAAAAAAAAGATAAAACTGATATTTTGGAATTTAGCGTTTTAAAGAGCATGCTTGCAAATAAAAATTACGAAACTATCGTTTTAAACGAGCTTGAGGAGAAATTTTTCTTGCATCATAAAGATTATTTTCAAGCTGTTTTATTGCCAAATATTGAAGATAATGCGGTACTTGTTAGAGAAATTTATGTTGATGAAAGCTCAAACATAGCTTCTAGTGAAGATAGCCTTAAAGAGGCCATTTTAAAGCTAAAGCTAAAATACTATGAGAAGTTTCGCGAAGATACCAGAAAATCACAAAAACCAAATAAAATCGAAATAATGCAAAAAATTTCAGAGATTATTAAAGGCTTACACAACAAGCTACAAAAAAATTAGATTTAAAAATTTAACACTTATTCAGCTTTAAATCATAAAACTAAATGTAAAATGTTCAAAGTAATAAATGTTTTTAAGATTAGTTTTATTTTTAAGGATTTATTATGATAAATTTTAAAAGATTTGAGGCGAATTTTAATGCTATAAGCAGGTTTGGAGCATTAACAGGTGGAGGGCTAACAAGGCTTGCATTTAGCAAAGAAGACTTGGAAGCTAGAAATTTTCTTATAAATTTAATAGAAGAAAATGGCTTTAAACTTAAAATTGACAATGTTGGCAATATTTTTGCCATATATGATGATGGCTGTGAGCCAGGCGAGAAGCCAGTTTGTGTGGGCTCTCATATAGATAGCGTGCCAAATGGTGGCTTTTATGATGGCACGCTTGGTGTCATGGCAGGACTTGAGGCGCTAACCTCGATAAAAGAAGCTGGCGTTAAATTAAAGCGCCCACTTTGGTTAATTAACTTTTGCTGTGAAGAGTCAAGTAGGTTTAAAACAGCAACCATTGGCAGCAAGATAATAAGCGGCAAACTTGGCCTACAAAGACTTCATGAATTAAAAGACGAAGATGGCATATCGCTTTTTGAAGCGATGAGTAAATTTGGACTTGAACCACAAAATTTAAATGATTCTCTTTTAAAAGAACACTCACTTCATTCATATTTGGAACTTCACATTGAACAAGGTCCAGTGCTTGAGCGAAGCGGTATAAGCGTTGGTGTATTAAGCGGTATCGCCGCTCCTATTAGATTTGAAATTATTATTCATGGTAAGGCAGATCACAGCGGTGCAACTCCGATGAATATGCGTAGTGACGCGCTGCTAGCTGCTTCACACATCATAATCGCTGCCAATAAATTTGCTAAAAATAAAAAAACAGCTGTGGCTACTATTGGTTACGCACATGCAAAGCCAGGCGTTTTAAACGTCGTGCCAGGCGAGGCAAGGCTTGGAGTTGATCTAAGAGATATTGATAAGGCAAGCTTAGAGGAGCTAAATTTAGAGCTTAGAAATTTTATAAAAGAGCTAAGCGGTGAGCTAAATTTTAGTTATGAGATAAGAGAACTAAGTAGTGACGAGCCAGTAAAACTAAGCGAGCATGCTATAAATTTACTAAGCGAAGAGGCTACTAAACTTGGCATAAAAACGCTTACTTTGCCAAGCGGAGCTGGACATGATGCGATGAATTTAACAAAACTTGCAAGTAGCGTTGGTATGCTTTTTATACCTTGTATTGGTGGCATCAGTCACAATATAGCAGAAGCTATAAATTTTGATGATGCTTTCAAAGCTACACAAATTTTAACAAATGCACTAATTAAACTATCAAATGAATAAGGAGAAACCTATGGATAAGATAGCAAATTTGGCTCTTTCTTTAAAAGATGAGCTGATCAAGGATCGCAGGTATTTTCACTCGCATCCAGAGACTGGCTGGTTTACATTTTTTACGACCGCTGTGTTAGCAAAGAGGCTTAGTGACCTTGGTTATGAAATAAGCCTTGGTGACAAGGTCGTTAAAGCCGATGCAAGGCTTGGTCTTGGCTTGAAAGAGCAATGCGAAAAAGCAATAGAAAGAGCCAAAAAGCTCCTAAGCCCTGAAGAGGCAAAATATCTTCCTTATATGAAAGATGGCTTAACTGGCCTAACTGCCTTTATAGATACGAAAAGGCCTGGTAAATTTACAGCATTTAGATTTGACATTGATAGTGTTGATGTGACAGAGAGCGACGAGCCTACTCATAGACCTTATAAAGAGGGTTTTGGTGCAGATATCGCTGGTATCACGCATGCTTGCGGGCATGATGGTCATATATCTATAGGCCTTGGTGTAGCAAAACTTATAGCTGAAAATTTAGATGATCTAAATGGTAAGTTTAAATTTATCTTCCAAACAGCAGAAGAGGGCACAAGAGGAGCTGTGGCTATGGAAGCTGCTGGTGTGCTTGATGGCGTAGAGTATCTATTAGGCGGACATATCGGTTTTCAAGCAAAAACCAATAGAGGCATCATATGTGGAACAAATAAGCTACTTGCAACTTCAAAATTTGACGTACATATCACCGGTCGTTCAGCTCACGCAGCAGGTGCACCACAAGATGGCACAAATGCCCTTTTAGCCGCATCTCAAATGGCGCTAAACATGCATGGTATCACAAGACATGCAAAAGGTGTGACCAGGATAAACGTAGGCGTTTTAAAAGCCGGTGAAGGCAGAAACGTCATAGCACCAAACGGCTATCTAGCTTGTGAAACAAGAGGTGAAGATACAAATTTAAATGATTTTATGTATGAAAAATGCATGGATATTGTTAAAGGCGTGAGTGAAATTTATGGCGTAGAGAGTAAAGTCGTAAAAACTGGTGGCACAAATGGAGCCGATAGCGACAAAGAAGTAACTGAAATTTTCTATGAAGCTGCAAAGCAAAGCCCATTTATAGATGATGACAAGATCGTAAAAGAGCTTGATTTTGGTGCTTGTGAAGATTTTGCTCACTTTATGAGAGCTTTGCAAGATAGGGGCGCAAAGAGCGGATACATGATGATAGGAACAAATTTAAAAGCAGGCCATCACAACTGCAAATTTGACTTTGATGAGGAGTGCTTGGTAGCTGGAGTTGATGTCTATCTAAGATCTGCTTACAAATTAAATGGAGTAAAAAAATGAAAAATGCTTTACTAATCAGTGCTTCAAGCTATCAAGATACTGGCTATTTAAGGCACTGCAAAAACTGGGTTAAGGAATTTTTAGGTGAATGCGGCAAGGAAGAAATTTTATTTATCCCTTATGCTGGAGTTAGGCGAACAAATGACGAGTATGAGCAAAAAGTAATTGATAGATTAAAAAATAGCAATATAAAATCAATCCATCACTACGAGGATAAAATTTCTGCTATCAAAAATGCTAGAAGTATCGCAGTTGGCGGCGGAAATACCTTTATGCTTCTTTACACGCTTTATAAGCTAAATTTGATTGAGCCTATAAAAGAAGCTGTGGCAAATGGTGCAAAATACTTTGGCTGGTCAGCTGGCGCAAACATCGCTGGCAAGACGATGATGACGACAAATGATATGCCTATCATCATGCCAAAGTCATTTGACAGCCTAAATATCTTCCCATATCAGATCAATCCGCACTTCATAAGTGGCAAACTAGCAGGTCATAACGGCGAGAGCAGGGAGGAGAGGCTAGAGGAGTTTTTGATAGCAAATCCAAAAGAGACTATCTACGCTTTGCCTGAGGGCACGGCTTTGCTCATAGAGGATAGCGAGGCTGAGGTCATAGGACATAGTGAAATTTTAAAATTTGAGTATCAAAAAGAGATAGAAAAAATAGAAGTTGGAACTAAATTTAAAATCTAAACAAGGAGAGAGGTATGGAATCATTCAAGCTAATTGCTGCCATTCTTGGCATCGCGGCTGTTGTAGCACTTCTTGTCTTAAAAAAAGAGACAAGAACGGTGCTAATAGGTGTTGGTTTGGTGCTTTGTATAATCGCACTAAAACCGATGGGGGCACTAAGTGCTTTTACTGACTATATGACTAAAGCAGGGCTTATAAAGGCGATTTGTGCAAGTATGGGTTTTGCATTTGTTATGAAATATACAATGTGCGATAAGCACCTTGTCGCACTTCTTACAAAGCCACTTAAAAATGTAGGCTTTATCTTGATCCCCGCAACAACCGTGCTAACTTATTTTATAAATATCGCTATCCCTTCAGCTGCAGGATGCTCCGCTGCTGTTGGTGCGACACTTATACCGCTTCTAATGGCTTCAGGCATCCGCCCAGCTATGGCTGGTGCTGCTGTTTTTGCGGGTACATTTGGTGGAGTCTTAAGCCCAGGATCGGCTCACAACGTCTATGTGGCTGACCTTGTTAAAAAGACGGTTGAGGGCTACACAGTTCAAGATGTCATAAAAGTGCAAATTCCAAGTGCATTTACTGCCCTTGTTATCGTAGTGATCGCATTAGTTATTGTTGCGATACTGCTTAAAGACTATCAAAAAAATACAAATTTCACTCTTGAAAGTAGTACTGCTAGCGAAGAGAAGCCGCTATTTAAAGTAAATTTTATCTACGCCATTATGCCTCTAGTCCCACTTGTTATCTTGGTTATTGGTGGAACAAGCCTAGCAAAAGATTATAGCTTTCTTGCGTGGACAAAGATGGGCGTTGCTGAGGCGATGATACTTGGTGCGATCATAGCTATCTTTGCTACACTTACAAATCCGCAAAAGATCACAAAAGAATTTTTTAACGGAATGGGCCACGCTTATGCTGATGTTATGGGTATCATCATCGCAGCTGGCGTTTTTGTCGCTGGACTAAAGGCATGTGGAGCCGTTGATATGGTTATCGCATGGCTTAAAACAGATCAAAGTTACGTTAAATTTGGCGGAACATTTGTGCCATTTATCATGGGTATAGTTACAGGTTCAGGCGACGCTGCTACATTTGCATTTAACGAAGCTGTCACAACAAATGCCGCTGCACTTGGCTTTGAACAAGACAAGCTTGGTATGGCCGCAGCTATTGCTGGTGCTTTAGGTAGATCGGCTTCCCCGATTGCCGGTGCTGCTATCGTTTGTGCAGGCATTGCGATGGTTAGTCCAGTTGAAATCGCTAAAAGAACATTTTTAGGTATGTTTATCTCTGTTGTAGCGATTGCATTTTTTGTCATCTAAAAGGATGAAAAATGGATATCGTAGAGAGATTTTTAAACTACACAAAATTTAACACTACAACAAATAAAGAGAATGGATTAAAAGGCGTTATGCCTTCTAACCCAACTGAGTACGAGCTGGCTAAGTTTTTAAAAGAAGAGCTTAGCTCACTAGGCATAAAAGATATCATCTTGCAAGACAATGCCATCTTGATAGCAAAAATTCCTGCAAACTGCGAAAATACTCCAAGTATAGCCTTTTTTGGTCACTTAGATACAAGTAGTGAGCAAAAAAATGATACCAAAGCTAAAATCGTAAAATACACAGGCGGCGACATCTGCCTAAACGAAGAGCAGGGAATTTATCTAAAATTTAGCGACAATCCAGAGCTTAAAAAATATGATGGTGACGACATAGTCGTGACTGACGGCACTAGCTTGCTTGGAGCTGATGATAAGGCTGCGATCGCAAGTATCGTAAATATGGCTAGCTATTTTATGCAAAATCCTGATGTAAAGCACGGTAAAATCGTGATCTGCTTCGTGCCAGATGAGGAGCAAGGCTTGCTTGGGGCAAAAGCACTTGATGTAAATTTGCTAGGAGCTGATTTTGGTTACTGCTTAGATTGTTGCGAGATAGGTGAGCTAATATATGAAAACTGGAACGCAGCTGACTGCACGATGGTCTTTAAAGGCGTTTCGGCTCATCCGATGAACGCAAAGGGTAAGCTTGTAAATTCGCTACTTCTTGCGCATAAATTTATCTCGCTTTTGCCAGGTGGCGAAGTGCCAGAGTGTACCGAGGGCAAGGAGGGGTATTTTTGGGTGAAAGAGCTTAGTGGAAACAGCGCAAAAACAACTCTTAAGATCGATATAAGAGAATTTGATGAGGTGAAATTTCAAAAAAGGCTTGAGTTTTTAAGCGATATGGCAAATTCTTTTAACAAAATTTATGGAGATCGTTGCGAGATCACGCTAAAAACACGCTATGAAAACGTCTTTAAATTTTTAAAAGACGAAAACTCACTTCCGATAAAACTAGCAAAAGATGCCTTTAGTGAGCTAAATATCACGCCAAATATAAAGCCAATGCGTGGCGGATATGACGGCGCTGTGATATCCGCAAAAGGTGTGCCAACGCTAAATTTATTCACAGGGGCAAACAACTTTCACTCTATCTACGAGTATTTGCCAGTTAGCAGTCTAAAAGCCGCTAGCGAAGTGATTAAAAAAATCGTAATTAACGCTGCTAAATAAACTTCATAAAAGCCTAGATTTAGTAAATTTAGGCTTTAAATTTTACTTTCAGGACAAAAATGAAGGCTTTAGCTTTGTTTAGCGGAGGGCTTGATAGCATGCTCTCAATGAAATTAATAAGCGATCAAAACATCGAAGTGATCGCACTTTATATGGACACTGGATTTGGCGTAGATGAAGAAAAACATGAAATTTTAAGACGCCGTGCAGCTTTGGCTGGAGCTAGCTTAAAAGTGGTTGATATGAGAAATGAGTATCTTCGTGATGTGCTTTTTAACCCAAAATACGGCTATGGCAAGCAGTTTAATCCATGCATCGACTGCCACGGCTATATGTTTAAAACAGCTCTAAATATGCTAAAAAGTGAAAATGCAAATTTTATCATCACGGGCGAAGTTTTGGGTCAAAGGCCGATGAGTCAGCGAAGAGATGCACTCTTTCAGGTTAAGCGCCTAGCTGATGACGAGGATGATCTAGTGCTTCGTCCGATGTGCGCTAAGCTTTTGCCACCAACAAAGCCAGAGCGCGAGGGTTGGGTCGATAGAGAGAAGTTACTTGATATAAGTGGGCGTGATAGAAAGCCACAGCTTGCTTTGGCAAAGGAATTTGGCTTTGAGGACTTTGCAACGCCTGGAGGCGGGTGTTTGCTCACTATTGAGAGTTTCGCTGTGAAGATAAAAGACTACTTGAAATTTGACAAAGAGATGCGAGATATCGATGTCGTGTGGCTAAAGCTTGGAAGGCATTTGCGATTGCCAGATGGTACAAAAATGATAATAGGACGTGACGAGAGCGATAATAACGCACTTTTAGCACATCCAAACGATAAATTTGATCAAGTAAAATTTAAAGAGAGTGATGACATCGTAGGAGCTGTTAGTTTTATAAGTAAAAATGCCAGTAAAGCTGATAAAGAGCTGGCCGCAAGGCTCGCGCTTGCTTATACAAAAGCTAACAGAGAAAATAAATTTGAAGTTAGCATAGATAGCGAGAAATTTAGTATCACACCTGAGGATAAATCTCTAGCTCAAAATTATTTCGTAAAATAGATATTTTATCGATTCTTGGTGCTTTTACTTTGTGTTTGTAGATAAAGATGGTTTTTATCTACAAATAAGTTTAAAAATTATATAATCCGAAACTTATTTTAAAGTGTCACGGTAGCTCAGCTGGTTAGAGCGCTGGTCTCATAAGCCGGAGGTCGGGAGTTCAAGTCTCCCCCGTGACACCATAAATGTCCTACTTATCGATACTTTAACTGCCCTTTTTGCAGTCTTTCCTTTCTTTAAATTTTCTAAAAGTATGGTACACTTTTTAAAAAAAGTGGTACAGTTTTTAAGAATTGCTTTATTTTACACAATGCTTTCTATGAATTTGCTTTTATTTTTACTGATAGGTAAAATTTTATCTCAAGATGAGTAGAAATAAATTTATCTTACTCTTAAATTTTCGGCACAACTTTTGCCTACTCTTTGAAGCTAAATTCAAGAAGCGAGATAGGCATACCAAAGGCTTATTATAATGAGATACTATCTGACAAGAAAGATCTAAAAGATATACTAGCTAGGATTTTAAAGCTTAGAAATTTAGAGCTTAAAAAGGATCACACGCTCGAGGGACTAGCAAATAAAATAATGGATGTTTTAAAAGAATTTGATGAGAGGACGAAGGTAGGAGAGCTATAAAATATATAACATAGTAGGCATTCGCTCTAAGCCATTTTGGCTACCATACTACTAAACATTTTTTACTTTTGTCGATATAAGCTATATATTTTAAAAGGATTTAAAATGATGGTAACACAAAATTTACAACCCATAAAAATAGATTTGCCAAAAAATATGATCCACTCAAGGCTACTTCTTGGTGTAGATAGAGTGCAAACTCTAGACAACACAAATTTAAAGTCTGAGCTTAAAGACATCGCTACTAAGCTTATTTCAAATAGCACTTACTCTATCATCCAAAGCGCCAGCACCAGTGGTGTGAAATCAGACTACTCTAAAACAGATATTGGGCTAAATCAAGCTTTTTCTTATAGAGATATCCAGAGGAGAAACTGGAGCAAAGAAGACTTTGAGAACAAGTATCTATTTGGCGAAGATGCCTCAGCACTAAGGAAAGTGGATCAAACTAGCACCTATTTTTCATCTATAAATTCAAAAACTCCCATTAAGCCCATCGCGGCAGCAGATACTAAATTTACAAATTTAAATGACTACGCCTATGAAAAAACGATAAAAACTTCACGAGGTGACGTAGAGGTCTTTTTGGATCTTTATGACGATAATGACAAACTAGGCATAGGCAAGCTAGACGCAAATGGATTTTTATTTAACTTTGATAGCAACAAGGATGGAGTGATAAATTCTGGCGATAAATACTTTGATAAGCTAAAAGTTAGAGGCTACGACAAAGACGGTAATGAGAAAATTTTTAAACTAAGCGAAGTTACGAGCGAGATAAACCTGAACGACTTTATCAAAAAGGATATTAGAAATTTAAGCTACGAGGCTATGGACTTTGCTAGCAAAAATACGGTTGATTATAGAGTTAGTTTAAACAACTCAAACCCTTATACTTTATTTTCAGCCGAGTATCGCTACCAAAAGATAGGCAAAGAAGAGACTAATAAATTTTTCAAAGACCATGCAGACCAAGACGGCTGGGTAGATCTTAGGGATAATAAGATATTTAACGAAGAGAGCGGCTTAAACAACTTTGCCTATGAGAAAGTTGGCTTTGACGGCAAGAAAAAGCTTAGTGAGTTTAACCCTATCATAAAACCTACTGGATCTAAACAAGATGAGAGTTTTTCATACGTAGGCTATCAAAAAGATAGTTTTATGAAATTTTATAATGACTACCAAAAAGAGTCTAGTGCTCACAGCATAGATGTAGAGTGGATAAGCAAAAATTTAAAAGAAAATGATGTAGAAGACGCAGATGATCTCATCTCAAAGCTAAAAGCCACAAAGTCATCTTATATGATCGCTATGGAGAGTGAGTTTGAAAAGGCAACTGGGCTTGAGTTTAGCCTAGAAAATTTAGAAAGAGTAAAGCATGCTTTTGAGAGTGATACGAGCAAGGCTGCAGCTGCTCTAAAGGACACAGACAGCGTAATAGCTATGAAGCTAAACAAAAATGGCACTATCACGCTTAAATTTGATAGCGGAAGAGAGCTAGAGGTAAAAGAAATTTATAACGACACGGGCAAGCTAATAAGCAAAGATGACAAAGATAGTAAAAGAGCAAGTATAAATTTAGATGCTAAGAGCATGAATGATGTAGAGCTAAATAGACTTGACTTTAAAGATATAGGCATAAAGCAAGATGATAAGATATCTAGTCTAAAAGAGCTTGGAGCAAAGCTCGTTAAAAACCTCTCTGATAAATTTACAAGCAAATTCCTAATCGGACTTGAAAACGGCAAAAGCATCACCACTAAAGAAATTTACAACATCACTTATCTTGAAAACGACCTAAAATTTAAAGAGCTATCTAGCAAAGATAGGCTTTATAAAAAGGTAGATACGAGAGTTTAGGAGTAAATTTATGCAGACTAAAAACCCTCGGAAAAATAAATCTTTTCACAAAAAAGACGATATCTTTAGTATGAGTTAAAGCTAAAAGGATCTAAGATGATAAACGCGCTTGACGAATGTAATCTAAAATACATGAGCTGGCTTGGTTACCTCACATCGTAGTTTCAGATAAATCGATTTTTGTTCATGCAGGCATAGATTTTTCTAAGCCTGCAGAAGAGCAAAACGAATTTGATGTAATCTGGGAGCGAGGCAACATGAGTTTGCCTAACACTACGGGTAAAGAAATATATTTTGGTCACACCATAACACCGAGCAGGACTATTGAACAGCAAGCTCCGGGTGTTTATGCAGTAGACTGCGGAGCAGTGCATTCTCACAGATTGCAAGCCATCGAAACCAAAACCAAACAAATATTCGAAGTCACCAAATAAAGAATTTTTTAAGCACTTAATCGTACCTCAGTACAATAGACATATTTTATGAAAATATATATAATTCGTCCACTTTAAAAATAAACATAAGGAGAATGTTATGGCTAACGAAGCTGGAGTAGTTAAAAGTGTAACTGGGGGAAGCGCAAGAGCTCTTAACAATGCAACTGGAGAAGTAAGAAATCTTAGCGTTGGAGACATCGTCTATCAAAACGAAAAGATAATCACAGATAGTGCTGACTCTAAAGTAACAATAACTCAAACTGATGGTAAAGAAATAACTCTAATAGGTAAAGATACTATAACTCTAGATCAAGATACTGGTAATAACCAAACAGTAGCTGATATCTCAGCTCTACAACAAGCAATCTTAAATGGAACAGACTTAAATGCATTAGAAGAAACTGCTGCAGGTGGTCCACAAGCAGGTAATGCTGGCGGAGATGGTGTAAGCCTTGGTGCTGCTAGCTTTGCTGAGGGAGGGCATTACTCAAATATCAGTGAAAATTTCAGAAATTTAAATGGCTCTGGCAGAAATTTCGAATCACCTATAAGCTCGGTTGGCGGTTATGCTGATGGAGCCGCTGGTACTGATGTGACAACACCTGTAGTGCCAGTAACTCCAGCCCCTACGGTCACTATGCTTGAATCCGAAGCTAAGGAGACCAAAGCAGCAGCAGGAGACGAGTATCTTATCTATAATATAAAGCTTGCGGAAGCTAAAACCACATTCAATCTGAATGTAGCAGCTACAAGCAATAACGCAGGCAATGATTACAGCAGGAATCTTGAGTATTCATTTGATGGTGGTAACACTTGGCAACCTCTAGTCGACGGTAAAATTTCAGCTAATAGACCAGCTCCTATTCAAAACATTCAAGTTAGAATTAAAGTCATCGATGATGACGGACGCATTAATGGCAATCAAAATGAAGGTGTCAAAGCCGAGGATAGAGGCGCAGCGTTTGGAGCAGATGATTATGGCGTATATAAAAACGGCGTAACATTAAGCGTTACTGACGGCAATAGCGCGAGCGCATCTGCAACAGGCAATATCATCGATAATGACGATATCCTCACGGCAAATAAATTTCTTGACGGCAAGCATATCAATACCGAAGACGGAGAGGATACGATAACTATAAACAATGGCGCTCGTAATTCTACTATCGATGCGGGTACTAATAGCGACAAGATCATTATGAATAATGATACGACCATTGAGCAAACAAATATCATTGCTGGCGAAGGTGATGATCGTATTGATATGAATAATGGTGTTAAATTTGAAAATTCTACTATCGATGCTGGAGTGGGTGGTGATACTATAAATGTAAATGCAGGTGCAAAAGTTAGAAATTCTACTATTTATACAAAAGAGGGCTCAGACACTACAAACATCAATGGCGGCACGGTAACAAGTAGCGAGATAAACCTTGGCAACAACACAGCTGATAAAAGAGACGTTGTAAATGTAAATTCTGGTAGCACACTTACAGACACAGTAATAAATGGCAAGAATGCGCTTGGCAATGATGAGATAAATTTAAAGGCGGGCTCTGTTTCGCATAATATAGGAATCAATACTGGTGCTGGCAACGATACTATAAATATGAGCGGTAAACTCATGGTTGATAGGGATACTGATGATATTTTAATAAAAACGGGTGAGCGTAATGACACTATCAATATAGATGGTGGCGAAATTACAGGAAGTAGAACAAGACCTGCGCCTTATCAAAATGTACCTTATCAAGTTCAGATGGAAACTGGCACGGGCGATGATACCGTAAATATCAAAAATCGTGCAAGCCTAAAAGATGTCAGCATAATAACTGGTACTAGCGGCATCCCAGTTGGTGGTAATGATACGGTAAATATTACTGATAATAGCAAGCTTGAGCATGTTAATATAAATCTACAAAGAGGTACAGACACTGTAAATGTAAAAAATGCGACGCTAATAGATGTTGCGATAGATTCAGAGGATGATTCCGTAGATGGTATTAACACAGTCAATGTAGATAATTCTAGTTTAGATCAAACAAAAATTTATACAGGTGATGACAATGATATTATAAATATCAGAAATACCATAATAAATGACGATAAGCACGGTGCGTATGGAACTATTATAAAAGGCGAGGGTGGAAGTGATACTATAAACATTGAGTCATCAAAAATATTTGGGGAAAAAGCCTATATAGATGCTGATTCTTATGGCACTAGTAAGGCAGGTAATGATATTTTAAATATCAAAGATTCTACTATTGATGGTATAAAACGTATCTATACAGGCGGTGGCAATGATGATATCCATATAACTAACTCTACAATATCTAATGTTGAAGATGCAGACGACTCATTTAGAAGTATAGGCGCAGGCGACGGTAATGATACTATGACGCTTGATGGTGGCACTAAGATTATTAATACAAACATAGGCATGGGTGCTGGCAATGATACTATAAATATAGAAAGCGGCACTATCCTTGATCGCACAATCATAAGTGGTGGAACTGACAATGATACATTCAAGTTGGGTAAAGGTATTGATCTTAGCAACAATGTTAAACTTGATGGCGGAGCCGGTAACGACGATACTCTACAAATAAGCGAAAATATCGACTTTTCTAAGGTATCAAATTTCGAGCACTTAAAACTCGGAGCAGATAATGAGAGTGTAGATCTAAAAAATTTAAGTATCGGAGATGTCTTGAATATCACTGGCAATAAAGATACTGTCTTAAAAATAGATGGCGACAGATCTGATCATTTAAGCCTCAAAGGGTTTAATAATACTCCTGTTTCAAACCATGACGGATACGATAGATATGAGGGTTTCGATAGTTACGGCAATACCATATCGATCGATATCAAACAAGGTGTCGCCATCGATTTTTATTAGAATAAGCCTATCATTAAAACTTTTTCAAGCACGATTTGCCATAAAGCAGTCGTGCTTTTTTAGTTTATAGGCCGTTTCGGTTATAATTAAAAGAGATATCAGGGTTAAAACTAAACTCATCACCTGCTTCGCTCATAGTAAAATCAACCTCTTTTACTATGAGCCTAACGCCTGCACTTGAAAGCTCTTTACTAAGAGTTTTAGCACTATTTAGCTCATCAGTGCTAGAGTAGATGTTTGAGATAGTAGAGTTTGATAGATCTTTTAGCAAATGTCCTTTGGCATCATAGTGAGTGCCTTTTGTGCTGTAGCCTTTTGGTAGTTTGCCTATATCTGCAAGGGTGTAGCTCTTTTTATCATCACCTAAAGCAGACGTCATTTGATCAAATAGTCTGTAGTAGTGCTTTATGGTGTCAGCCATATCGATGTTATCAAAGATCTTTATCTGCTCGTCTTTGCTCCTGATGCGGTTTAGCACATGGTTGCGCTCGGCAAATCTACTAAGCTCATCAAGCGTGCTTTTGTGAATTTTAAAATCTTGTGGCAAGCCTGCAGCTTTGTTAAAGTCAGCTCCCATAAAGCCTGCCTTATCTACTGTGTAGCCGTAAGCTTGAAGATCACTAAAATTTAGAGAGATGAGGCTGTTTTGTGATGAAGAGACATAGTTAAATTTAGCAAGCTCTTGGCTTGGCTTACTGCTCTCATCTTTAGTCTTTTGGTTAAAAACATCACTAAAATTTGCAGATCTATTTTGCTTGTGTTGTTGATGAGTATATGAATTTACATTGGTACCTAAGATGCTAATATCATTCATAGCTTGACCTCCTAGTTTCTTGTATGATACCAAGTAAACACATTCCAACCAACAAGAATAAAACCAAACAGAATGGATCGTATCTATGAGTTATGTTTAACTCTAGTGATTTATATTCTACCTATAGGTATTATTGGATATTGCATAAAATTCTTGTTTACTATTTGTTTGTATAAAAACTAATTTTAAAATATAAATTTCACTTAAGTAAAAATAAATTCATTTTTCATATCATGCTCAGTTGCCAACAAACATTATCTAAAAATATCTTTCAAATATAAGTTTTAGCTCTATAGTGCTAAAACTTATTTAGCACTATCAAAAATTGATAGTGCTATAAGGTCTTGGCCAGACGGGCTAAAAGTCTAATAGTTATTATAAAAATAAGCTTAATTATGTTAAAAAAAGCAGCTTGTTTTTTATGGCAATTACTGATAAAAATATTAAATAAAAATATTGTTTAACTTATATTTAATATTTTATGACGGTTTCTTGGATTAGGTATTAGTAGTAAAGTTAATAATGTATATCAACTTTGTAAAAATATTGAGAGAAAATTTTCACTGTCTTAAATCAATACTTTAAATTTAAACAATGCATATAGTAAAGTAGAAGAAATTTTTAGATCGTCTGTTTTTACATTAAGCTCGTGGTGTGTCTAGTTATAAAGTTCGATCTTATAACATTGATATAACGACTATACGCCAGCTTAATATAATGCCTAGAGTGATTTGCTAATAAGCAGCAATAGAGCTTTATGAGAGAGTCGCTATCACATTTCTAAGCTAGAGTCCTTTTTGCCAAATATCTCATTTTTTATCTCAGGTAGATAACTATCTATAAAGTCCCTGATATTTGGGATAGTGTTTACCACACTTTTAAAGAAGGTTACCACTTTTTCCTTGAAGACCTTAAGAGTTGTATTTTCATCTTTTAGTCTTTTATTTTCATCTGCTAGACTTTGATTTTCATTTTTTAACGCTTCATTAGCTTCCATTGCTTGCCCCAGCTCCTCTACCTCTTTTTGTTGTTTGGTAACTAGTTCTTTATATGTTTTAACTTCTTTTTCTAGCTCTTTATTTTCTTCTTCCACTTCTATTTTCTTGGCTTCAACACCCTTTAGTCTTGTCAGCTCTTCTTTGTCTGCCTTGGCTTGGTTTATAATTTCTTTGCTATTAAGTATCTGGCTTTTATAATTATTTATAGATACATCTTTTTGTTTCAAAGTTTCTTTTAGTACATTAATCTCTTCTTTTTGAGTCAACACTATGTCTTTATCCTCAAAAGTCTTATTTAGCTCTTTTAGTTCTAAAATCTCATTATGTAGGAGTTCATTTTCTGACTCTAACTCATTTTTTCTAGCCAATATTTCACTCTTATCAGCTAGTTGCTTTTCCAATTCATCTATCTTATTTTGAAGATCAGTGTCTTTAATTATGGTTATGTTTTGTTTTGTTAAATCATAAATATCTTTACTGATAGTTTTTACGAATTCTTCCATGCCATCTTTGGATATCTCATAGCGTATCTTACCTGTGAATGATTTTTTTTCATCAAAAGCTTCATCAATACATTCTTCAAAATTCAAAGTAATATCATTTTTAAGTGCTTGTTCGCTTTTATAAGATAGCTCAGTTTTATGCATTTGTTTTAGAGTTTTATGAATAGCCTTACTTCCTACCACGCCTCTTACAGCTATACCACTAAATGCATCTGCACTCATATCTTGCATATCTCTGCCGTATATAGCCATATTTTTTCTGTCTCTTCTTATGCAAGCATGCTTAGTAAAATCATAGTTTGAAAAAATGATTTGCCAGTGTTTGGTTTTTTCATCATTATGCTCAGTAGCAGCCACACATTCTACGCCGTATTTTTTACAATATTTATTAATAAAGTCCATGGCCTTAGCAAGAATGTTTAGCCCATTTATAAACTTGGTCTCTTCTTCATTGAGTCCTTCATTTTCTTCTTTGGGTCTTTGTGTTCCAAATGTTAAAAGTATCTCCGTAAAAGGGGTCATCTTTTTTTGCCAAACACGCTTTCTTGATTTGCCGTTTTTGTCAGTTATAGTTTGGCTTTCATAGTCTTTTTTGAATTGCAACAACATCTCTTTTATCTTGTTTTCAATATCCTCGTGAGACATACTACGAGATGGCTCTTTTTCTATAAGAACACCATGGCTATTTTGTACAAAATACCTATTGGCTCTTGCATCCCTTCTTAAATACTTTATCTTTTTTGTTTGCTTGGGCTCCCGCATGTTGTGGCACATTCTATCTATGGCTTTTTCATAGGTGATATTATCAGTTAGCGTATTTATAACTATTTCATAACCATTTATCTTCATCTTAATATCCTTATTTAGATAAATTTTTAAGATTATTTTATAAAATTTCACAGCCTAAAACAAGGAATTTGGTAGGCTTCAGCCCCCTAAAATGCGTATTTTTTAAAAATACTATGAAATATATAATATAATTTTTGTAGCTTTTAAATTTTCTCTTAGAAATTTAGTCTAGTATGAAATTAAGAAAATAAAATAATAAAAATGTAGGGGGTTATGCTCATCATAAAAGAGTACTTTAGATAGGACAAGCTAATAACATAAAATTAGTTATTAGCAAATCACAGATAACTAAAGTCTAGCTTTATGCTTAGTTAAATTTATCCTTTAGCATCTCGTATACTTCGTTATTCTCTCTTTTGCCGACAACTAGCACCAATACTACGATCTCGTCATCTTTTACTTGATATGCCAAGCGATAGCCGACATCTCTTAGCTTGATCTTATAGACATCTTCATAGCCTCGTAGCTTGTCCTTAGCAACCTTTGGATTTTCTAGACGCTCACTTAGCTTCTTTTTAAACTGCACTTTTATGCTATTGTCAAGCTTTTGCCACTCTTTTAAGGCACTTGGCAAGAACTCTAACTCATAGCTCATCTAGACTTACTTTTACCGGTTTTTCACCACTTGCTAGAGCAACATCTACTGCTTTACTTAGATGATACTCTTCTATTATCTCTGCCATTTTTTCATAGACATCACTAGGTACTAGATAGGCGCTAGGGACATTGTGATTTAGTATAGCTACGACATTATCTCCGGCTTGTTTTAAA
The DNA here is from genome assembly GCF_000466745.1 of Campylobacter concisus ATCC 51562. NCBI lineage: Bacteria > Pseudomonadati > Campylobacterota > Epsilonproteobacteria > Campylobacterales > Campylobacteraceae > Campylobacter > Campylobacter concisus. The sequence goes on from NZ_ANNI01000001.1 coordinate 84,674, forward strand.
ATTTGAGCTGGAGACTTTTTTAGCTCGCTTATGCTAGCTGTAAAATTTGCTTGTATGGTTTGCATTTTTATCCTTTATTTAATACCTAAAATAATACTAAATAAGATATAAGAATAGTCTTAAAACTCATGCTTTGAAATTTGCCCCTACTCATTTTCATACGACACTATCTCTACTTTAGCTTTGAGTGTATTAGTGTTAATAGGCTTGGCATAATCAAAATAAGATAAACATTATTTTGATTTTTTACCATAAGATATAAATGGTTTCATTATAATCACAATAAATTTATTACACCAATAAAATTATTGGGTATATACAGATTAACACTACCGGAATAGCTATTAGTATAATTTAATATACAAATAAAGACTTTCAAAATCTAAGACAATATTTTCTAGGGTTATAAGCCTTCGGCACATTCTAACGCAAGATCCTAAATTTAACATACCATGAACTTGATATCTTGAAGCACGACACTTAAAAAGGAATACCGAAAATTCTCTTCTATTTAATTTTATACATTTTTAATATTCAGTTAAGATTAATTTTTATCTACAATCAAAGAAGTATAGTTTCCAAAATAGTTTTAACGCTATACATACAATTATTGGAGTACATTCTTATTGACTGGTATACAATAAATAGCCATTATATCAAAAAACCTTCTTTTATAGCATTCTCATAAAGATCATATAAAATAATAGCTTGCTTTATAGAAGGAAGTCCTATACTTCCATTTACCACTTTTGCCAATATATCCATTTGCTTCATAGATATTTGGAGTCTTATTTCATCTTTTTCATAATATTTTAAAATCTTGTCCCAATCTTTAAATTTAACGACAAACGATTGAACTTCTATATTGTCATCAAGTTTCTTGTCTTTTCTTGCTTCTTTTTTTATATACTTTTCTTCTTCTGCACTACTTAATATCTCATCATCAAATTCTAAACTCAATTCCATATCTTTTATACTATCCCAGCATAACTTCTTTTTACACCATTGGCCTATATTTGCATTGCCTTCCGGCGGGTTAGTTATGTTAGTATATATTTTGCTAGCAACTATAGAGATTATATTCTCTAAATTATTAGATATTTTTTGTTCATCCCATATTTTAGAAAAATTTAAAAATAATCTATTTTTTTCTAAATAATACGATAAGTACGATAGGGTATAGGCTACGCATTGTGCCCTATAACCACCATTGTACCAAGTGGCGTAAGAAACAAGTTTTTCAACTTGTTTAAACATTATAATTCTAGATACTGCTTCTTTAAAATAGTTGCTCGTTATACAAAGCTCATCTTTTTCTAACATTTGAGTAATATGTTTTGCAAAAGCCATAAAGCTATATTGTGCGCCTTTTGATACAATATCCGGCGATTGTAGCCAAGCGATTTCGCTTTTAGCTAAAAATGTTTTATCTATAAGTTGTGACTTGGGGTTTTCTATTTGAAATTTCTTTTTATCTGTGCCACTTAAATATGCTTGTTCATTTAAGTATTCGCCCCTTACCCTCTCATAAAACCAATGAGTTCTTACTTGTATTCCATCAACAGCTGGTGCCAAATTTCTTCTTGAGCATTCTTTGAAATCTTTATGGAAAGGACTATTTGAAAAAAAATCTGATTGATTTATCTTGTTTTGGGTATTTGCGTATTCGCTAACTTTTGAGACAAATTCATCTTGTTTTTCGGCGTCAGCAACTACAGATAGTTTCATCTGAACATAAATTTTTGATACGTCTAGCTTTGAATTTTTACTTGAAGCATATATGGCCGATACGGTCTGGCCTCCATTGACAATCTGAAAATTTGATATTTTTATAATTTTGCCATCTTGCAAAATAACATCATTAGCTGTTGCAGTTATGCCATTATTGTATGCGAAAAACATCTCTGGCTTATATTCTATAGTGTTTCGCAACCCCTTATTGACGTTGCCTCTAAATTGCAAAAAAGTTCTGACGTTTTGTTCTAAAAGTCTAGAGCCAAATGTATCATAAATTTCAACTATTGTCCTGCCATCTATTACGCTTAAATAAGATCTGTAGTCTTTCGCCGGCGTGTCTACTACAAGCGCCGGTAAATCAACCTCAACGTCAAAGTTGTTTTTTGAGTTATTTATAGTATAAATTTTATATAAAAACTCAATATCTATGATGCGATATTCCGCATCAATGCCAGATAATACTTTATTTGGGATACTTGCTAAATTTTTAGTAATTTTTCCGTCTGTTATAATAATAAGGCGGATTTTTTTAATTTCATTTTTAATTAAATACGAATATATATTATAGGCCATTGAGTAATGCTCAAAACCCTCCTCCATAATATCATAAAGTTTTTGGAAACTCCTTAAAAGGAAATTTTCCAGCTTTTTAAATTTTGATTCTATCTGCGCTTTTATGAGAGTTTGTATATCATCACTTTGAAAAAAACAATGCACTAGAAGGCTAAGCTTACCACGCTCTACATCAAAGTCATATCCACTTACTTCCATATCTCTTTTATTGTATTCAGCAATCATGTAGTCTTGCGATAGTTCTCCTTCGTCAACAAGAGAGTCACAGACCGACTCAAAAAATGCTTCTTGTTTGCTTATACCTCGGCTTTGGGCTTGACTCACGATATCCTGCATAAAATCTTGATGAAAGTCATCTAAACTAACCATTTTTTGCCTTTAAAGTTTTATTCTCTCCAACAAAAATTCATTGCATTTTAATAAATCTACCGTATATTTTACGTTATGAATTCTGGAATCTATGTCTATGGAAGTAATTTTTGGAAATTTATTATCTACATTAAAAAATAAAATTTTATCTATTTTAAATTTTAATAGTTCTACTTGAAAATTTGATTTATAGCCATACGAAAAAAGCTTTTTATAAAATGATTCTATGTCGGCGACCTTCACTTCTATACTCTTTATGATGTCCTCAACACTAAGTCCTTGCGAATTTATAGATAAAGAGTATACTGCGAGATATAATTTTTCTTTAGTTGTATAAAGTTGATAAGCAGATGAAATTGTAACATGTGGCGATTTTGAAGCTTTATACGTTTTAATCTCAACAGCGCAGTCATTAAATAAAAAGTCTTGTTTATCAAAATCTGCCCCAACCCAAGAACTTAATGCCTCTTCAAAACCAACTTGTTTAGCTGCAATATTATTTAAAAAACTAAGTTCACCAAATAGCCCCATTTGCCTTTCTATTCCAAAATCATCATCATTTGAAATAAAAAATTTTTTCCATTTTAGGAGTCTTGTTTCTATATTGTCTAAAACATTTTCATTATTATTGCAAGTATTTAAAAGAGAAATAATATCGTTGCAAACCAATACAAATAGTTGCCAATTGGAATTATCGTTTAGTGCTATATAAAATTTGGTAGCATCTTTAAAATCTTTTCTTAGTGTATTTAAACCAATAAATTTTATACTCTTTTTACTAGTTTTTATACAAAAATCTAGTTCAATGCCAAAAGTATATCTTCCATCCAAATCCACTATCCAAAAAATATCATATCTATTGTCACCATTAACCCTTCTTCTGGTATTGTTTTTCATATCATTCCAAGGATTAATCATCTTGCTCTTCTAATTCTTCAAATTCCAAAAGCATCTCTTCTTGATATACCTTATTGATTAAATATTTAATAGTTTGAGAGCTACTATAAACACCATCATTAGGAAAACAAACGCCATAGGCTGGCAATATATCGCAGCCAAATCCGATTTGATTATTTTTGGTGTCTAATATATGCAACATTAAAATTGGATTTTTTAAATTTTTTCTTAAAAATGAAGGCCTATCGCCTCTTTTTTCTTTCTTGCTTTGTTCGTAAATTTTGTCATCTAACAATGCTTTTTCCGGATCTTCTGCCGATAGTTTTCTATTCCCAAGTTCTATGTAATCACCCTTGTCTTGCAATTTTGAGCGCTCTTCCATATTTATCCCAAATTTTTCTAAAAACATACCCTTTCCGCCATAAAGAACAACATCCCACATTGTATTCTTATCTTCCAGATACGTCCTTATAAAATCTAAATGCATATGTGCTTTTATAACACTAAAGTTATTTATAAAATTTAATATTTTCATTTTATCTATATTTTTATATATAGTGGCACTTCCTTTTTTACTACCTCTATTAAGTGATTCTATAAACTTTTTTAAAATATTTAAATTATTATCGTGTAGTTGTGGGTTTTTAGCAAATCTTACGGTTTCTATTAGCTTTCCACTTAAATCCAATGAAATACATTTTTCTTCTGCGTTTTTCATCTTATTTTTGGCTGTAATTTGTAATCGACTATTTGGATCTTGTCTGACAGCTAATCCAAAATTATAAGGAGTTAGACCATCTTCCGCCATCTCTTTAAATTTATACATAAGCTCATTTGTAGCCTCAATAATAAATCTAAAATAGTTTTGAATCTTTTCTGGCATATAAATTTTAAACAAATCCTCATAACCTTGTCTGTACCCGAACCATCTACCCATCTGCATAAGCGTATCATAGAATATGGTACTTCTTATAAAATAACTAACACTGAGTCCTTCTAGAGTAAAGCCACGTGACAGGCTAAGTCCTCCGACTGCAATGACATTTACTCTTTCACCGGTATTGTAATTAAGTGGCTTCTTGCTCTTTTGATGAACCTCTATTACTAGAATACTAGTTGCTATTTCGGATAATTTTTTTGAAATCTCCAACCATGAAAATTCTATATCAAATTTTGTTTCAAAAATATCCTTTAAGTTTAATATCAATCTACTTTGCTCTACGCAATTTGGCAGTAAAATAAAAGCATTAATATCATTTTTTAATACTTTTAAATATTCATCTATCAGGCTAGCAATTTTTTCATGCACATCAGAAAAACGACTAATATTAACAAGCATACTATTATGCTTAATTTGACCCCTTAAATCCCTTGTTGCCACATTTAGTATAAATACATTTATAGCTTCGTATAGACTTTGTGGCAATTCGGATATAAGGTGATCTTTTTTATGGTTTAAAGGAATTTTTTCATCATAATCATTAATATCTATTAAATACCTATCAGGATTATCTATAAAAATTTTTTCAGCACCGAAATAATTAGTTGGTGCATCAAGAGCATATATAAAATCTCTTGGAAATAAATCTTTAGAAATCTGCTCATTCATGTTTTTAATTTTTACACTTTGCTCATCTTCTATTGTATGATCTATAAAAATATTTGCATAAGGGGTGGCAGTATATGCAACATAGGAGCTTTTTTCAAAAAGTTCCAAAAGAGCCCTTAGCTCTTTATTTATGGTAGTTGGATCGTCTTCCTCTTTTGTATTTATGGAAGCGTAGTCAGACTCGTCATCTATCAATAACATGGCATGTTTTGAAATTTTATTATTATAATGAGACTTGATCCATCTTATGACATTGGAAAGAGTGATTGCGTTTTTCTTTATAACCAAAAGTACGGGCGTATTGATATTGTCAAAATTTATACCTTGTGAGTTTTTATGTGCATCTCTTGTATTAAAATCGCTTATTTCCGTAGTCAAGCTAATGGGTTGCATTCTATTTGCATTAGGCAAATCATCAAGTCCAACCCCGACTATTTTTGAGTCATTTTTACCAACAAAAGCCTCATTTATACGAATTTGAGTCTGGTTTCTAAGATTGTTTTTATCTCCAGCAACAATAACTATAAATTTATAACCAATATCGGCAGCCTTACATATCAATGAAGCATAATTTGAAGTTTTGCCAGATTGAACATGCCCTACAACCATACCGTATACACTAAATTCATTCTCTCTTGGATCTCCAATTTGATTCATTATCATATCAGTATCATCATCTACAGTTTTAATGACTTGCGGAGGCAAGAAGTTTTTATAAAATTTTTCCAATCTATCCCAGTAAAAATTACTATTATTGGCTTTTGTGTTTATGCTATACCAAGACGTATTGCGTCGTTTTTGTTCATCGCCTTTTATTACTAAGCCCGTACTCATTCTTACATTAAAATATTTCTCTAAGTCGTCTTTTAGTTTTTCATAATCATTATCTGAAAAATCGCCGTCTTGGTTAAATATATCAACTTTAATGTCGGACTTAATAAATCTTTTTACTCGAGATATTTCGTTGTCAATATCTTCCTCTTGTAAAACCTCATTCTGTTTAGAGTACTTGTTGGTCAAACTACTTTTTGAAAAATTAAAAACTTCTTCATAAAAACTACATTCCATCCAACGGCTCCTTATATTTTTTAAAAATCTCTATTTTTTTAATTTCATCTTCGCTAAGTCCTATATTTTTTAGATATTCCAGTATTTTAACTGCTTCTGTATTTGAAATAATATCCTCTTGCCTAAAATTATGTGGATTTTGCTGGACCTGTACCTGTATAGCTTCTAATGGTATGCATGCCTCAAGTGATTTTAGGTATAGCTGAAATAGTTCTCTTGTTTGCAAATCCAATAAATCTAATAATTTTTGATGCATTGGATTTTCTTTATTTATTGCAAAATAAATTTTACTATCTTCGCAAACTAAATCCCAAAATCTAGTAACATTTTTGTCATTTATTTTACGACCACGAGTAGAAAAGGGCTTTACCCCATCTTTTATGGAGTATAGAGCAACTCTTTTGAGCTCTTCTTTCAAGCCAGCAACTGGATTTGCGATAGACTTTTTTACATCAATATTCCACAACTCGTCTTGATCGTTTGAAATTTCAATCTTTATGCGAACAAGCTTTGTCGCATCGCTAGATTTTAGAGTTCCCCACCATTTACCATAGACAAGTAATCTGTGGGCTCTATAAAGATAGAAACCTTGAGATTTTATATAGCCACCTCTTCCGCCATATTTTTCCCATTCCGATGAAGTCACTTTTGAATGATGCGGTAAGATAAATGGGGTAATTTTTATTTCTTTTTCGTTGTATTTAATTATTTCTGTAAATTTTATAAAGGTTGCATCATGTGTTGGATTAAACGGATTAAAAGGTATTAACGGATTATTATTGATGGATATTTTTATTTTTCTTGCGCCGTCAGCACCCTCTAAAAATTGATGAAAAACCAAAGACAAATGCTCTCTTAGTATTTCTAAACATTCTGAAATTTGCTCGATTTTGTCCATATCTTCCCATATGACAAGAGTAGAATTATCGTTTTTATAAAAATCTTTAAAAATTTCAAGATTTTTATACTCACTCAACTCAGGCGTCAAAAGTAGCCATTTATCGCTTTTAGAGATATAGTCTAAATCCCATTGCTTAATATTTATCTGATTACATTTCTTTGATATAACGGTAAGTTTTTTGCATTGAGAAAATGAAGCCATTTTAAGACCTAAACCAAATTTACCAAGAGCTATATCGTTTCTTCTCTCGTCTGGATTTTTCGAAGATAGTCTCATGGCTTCTACTAGCTCATCTTCATTCATTCCCACACCATTATCTAGAATGCAAAAAAACGGTTCAGGATGTTGTATGGCATAAATTTTTATATCATTTGCACTGGCAGATATGCTGTTATCGATAATATCAGCAACTGCCACTTCAAAAGTATATCCTATATCACGAAGTGATTTGATAAAATTTGCAACATTTGGATTAATTTCTATCGGATCCATCCAACACCGCTACAATCTCTTTTGCAATTTTTTCAACCATTGGCACAACAACAGAATTTCCAGCCTGCTTATACAACTGTGCTCTTGATATGTTTGATGGGAGTATAAAGTCTCTTGAAAAGCCTTGTAAATTAAAGCATTCTTTTGGGGTTAATCTTCTTATTACACCATCATCTAATATAATTGGTATATTGTGTCCACCTGCACCCATATTTGCAGTTAGAGTAGGGCACACATTTGATTTATTAGGGCGAACATAATAGCGTCTATACTGATAAACAATATTTTCATCCACTACACTCTCTATCACTTTACGGTGAATTTTATTATTTTTGTCGTTATATATATCAGTCAGGGTAACGCACGAGTTATCTAGAAAGAATTTTATACTTTTTGGTTTCTTATTTGTTTCCTTAGGAATTTTAAACTTGCTAGATAGTAGATTGGCTTGTTCCATTTCTTTTATATTTTCTTTTATAGGTTTTTCAAATAAATAGTCGTCTTCATCCTTAAAGCCTACAATATAAATTCTTTCCCTTCCCTGTGGTATATCTGTATACTTTGCAGCGTTTAATATAAATGGTATAAAAGAATATCCAGCTCTTTTTATCTCATTTCTAATGGTTTTAAAAGTTTCACCGTTATTATGAGAAGCTATGGTTTTAACATTCTCTAAAAAAAAGGCTTTCGGCCTTAATTCTTTTAGTAATCTTGATACTTCAAAAAAAAGCTTACCACGTTCATCTTCAAACCCTCTGCCATGTCCAGCAAGTGAAAAGGGCTGACAAGGAAAACCTGCTGTTAATATATCTATATCACTTAAATTTTTACCATTTAACTTTTTAACATCTCCTTCAATGAGATTGGTACTGACGTGATTCAATCGGTAAGTTTTACAAGCATCTTTATCAATTTCATTTGCCCATACAACATTACAATTTGAATTTTTAAATGCTTGGCACACACCACCAACTCCAGCAAATAAACTTCCTACTCTGTAAGTCACAAAAAACCTTTTTAATTTTTATGAATTATATAACAATACTTATAAAATATAAAAGCATTTGGTTTTAGGGTAGTTGGTCTCAAATTCAACTTCTTTTCCTTAAGTGCTGTGCCACATGATATTGTTTTGCGTATAGTTTGCATTTTTATCCTTTATTTAATACCTAAAATAATACTAAATAAGATATAATAATAGTCTTAAAACTCATGCTTTAAAATTTACTCCTATTCATTATCATACGATACCATCTCTACTTTAGACTTTAGTGTGTTTGCATTAATAGGCTTGGCATAAGTGTTTAGTAAAATTTTATACTGCTTTTCATGCCCTACTATCTGAGCTATAAGGTTGGCTTCGACTTCACGTTGCACTAGATAGTCTATAAAGTAGTGCCTAAAAGAGTAGAAGGTCTTTTTAGAGTCTTTATCTATAAACTTTCTTTGGATCTGGCTTCTAAAAATTTCAGAGAAGTCCTTATTGCTTACCTTAAATATATTTCCGTTTTTCTTGCTATTAACATATTCTAGCAGGCCTAGATCTATGAGCTTACTATGGATAGGCACAAACCTAATGCTGTTTTTGGTCTTGGTAGTTTTACCATCATTTGTATTTATGTTAAAGCAGTAAATTCCATCCCTTAAGACTATATCTTTCTTATGAAGCTGCGTGATCTCTTTTATCCTCATACCACTATATGCAGCTATCATTGTGACGTAATATAGCTCACTAGCCTCTATCCTTGTGCTTGGCGATTTGCCGCTTTGCTTGATGCTAGTTACTATCTCAAAGATCTTTCTAGCTTCTGATACATCATATGGAAGCACGGCTCTCTCACTAGGGTCTACATCTATCTTGACGTTCATTTTTGCGGTTATGCTTCTGCTTATATAGCCACTATCAAAGCAATAGTTAAAAAACTGAATCACCCTTATCATATATTTTTGAATAGTAACTTCAGAGAGCTTGTCGTCTTTTTCGCTTAGCTTAAGTATTTGAGATAAATTTTTATCTTTGTACCTGCTCTTTTGGGCTAGCTTGGTTGGAATTTTATAAAGAAGATCTCTAAATTGATAAATCTTATGCAAAAGGTAAAAAAGTGAGAGTGGCAAAAAATATAGAGCAAATAGCGTTAAGAGCGTTATTTTAGCAGATAGGGACATAGGGTAAAAAATGAGAACTCAAAATGCAAAATTTGCAAAATTTAGGCATTTTTTTGCATTTTAAAAGCCAAAGCTTCAATCTGCTTCAAAATTGCTTCAAAAACTTCAAAAATTATTTTAAAATTGCGTAAAATAGGCTTTATGCTGATATTAAACCCGACGGAAGCACTTTTTTAACTACGCCCACGATTTTAAGCTGGTCTAGCTCGTCATCCTCTACTACTATATCTTCATAAAGTTTGTTCATGGAGGTTAGACGAATACGCTTTTTTATTGGGTCTTTAAGTAGCTTTTTGACATATAGATCGCCACCGAGGTTTGCTATTACTATCTCGCCGTTACTGGCCTCATGCGTAGGCAAGACAAGCACCATATCGCCATCTTTTAAAAACGGTTCCATGCTGTTACCAAGCACGTTTATAACATCGTATTGTTTGGCCGGTATACGCAATATAGTCGTTAAAAAAGAAGCCGTAACGGGTATGCTTTTAAAGCTCTCGTTGTCGTTGTTTGCGCCGTATCCGGCAGCCGCGCTAACGTTAGGGAAAAAGCGCAAATTTATAAGCTTATTTTCTTGCTCGCTTATAAGATTTTGCATCTTTTGTAATTTTTCAGATTTTTCTGGACTAATGGACATATTAGGAGACGACTTATGGACACTTATGGACAAACTATTGGACATTTTGTCGTTTAGAAAATAAGATACATTTACGCCAAATGCAGAGGCAATTTTTTCTAAATTTAGTTGCGTAATATTACCTTTGCCGCTTTCGTATAATTGTATGCTAGACTTGCCAACTCCTGATTTTTCAGCCAAATCACCTTGCGTCCATTCCTTGTCTTCTCGTAAAGACCTAATCTTTTGTGCTAAATCCATAGAACACCCTTGACAAACCTAATAAATTAGATTATAATTTCGACATTGATACCAAAATTATATCAAAGGAAGCTTAAACGATGATAGATTTAATCGGCAACGTAAAAAGCGGCGGAGTAGCGGAGCAAATCCAAATCAAGACAAATAAAACTTTAAAGAGATTTTGCCGCGAAAATAACCTAAGTTATGGCAGTATTTTAAACGGCTATTTTTCTAAAAAGGCTAAAAATACCTTTAAAAAAGTCGGTATAAAAGTAGCCTAATATGTGGGTAAGTTCTAAGCAAGCGGCGGAAATTTTGGGCGTGAAATACGACGCTTTAATGAAAGCAATCAAGCGTGCAGAACAAGCAGGCAAAAAAATTTGCTCAATAAAACCTAATATATTAGGTTTTATCTACACCGACGGTATAGGTCGAGGCGGCAAAACCCTCCAAATCTGGATCGACGATGCCGTAACAAACGACGACCCAAGCAAAAAGGAGTCAGACGATGAGAAAAATAGCCTTGATCGCGGTTTGGATCATAGCCGCGGTAGCGATAGCGCCGATTTTTGCAGCGCTGTGGATAGCGCAGTTAGCGATGGATATATTATGGACGGTAGCGGCTGCTGCGAGCGCGGCGGCGATAGCCGTAATCTGCTTTGCGGAGCGCAAGCTTGCGAAAAAATAGAGGCCAAAAGCGCGAGCCAAGATCAGGTAAAGATAAAAATCGAGGATTTAGAAAATATGAATAAGCTAAAAGCCGTGCGCGAGCTAAAAAACTGCCCAAAAGGCATGAGTAAGACTATATGGGGTAAAGGAGTAGCGAAAAAATACGGAGTTAGTTTAAAGACGCTTTACGAATGGGTGAAACTAAACAAAAAAGAGGACGTAGAGATAGAAGACGATGAGTTAAGCATTGATTTTAGGGCTAGTTTTAATAGTTCTAGCTTTGAAATGAAAGCTTTAGAGTGGGCGGTTGGGTTTATGTTACATAATCCTTTGAGCTCTAAAAGGTTCGTTTACGAAAAGCTTGAAATTTACGCAAAAGAGAACGAGCTAAATATAGGCTCTTATCAAAGTTTTGCGAGATTAACGGCGAGCGCTGAAATAAAAGCCATGCTGCTTCGCGCAACCGCCGGAGATAGAGGGGTGAGAAACGAGATAGCCTCTCATATCATCAGGGATCTAAACTGCTACGAGAGTATGGAGCTAGTTTGCGGCGATCAGATAGTATTTGATTTTGATGCTATCGGCCCCGACGGAGAGGTGCTAAATCCAAACGCTTACGTATGGATAGATATGGGAAGCGGAGCGATAATCGGCGTGGACGTAACGTTTGGCAAATATAACCGCCTAAGCGTAGGAAGGAGCCTAAAAAACGCACTAAGATTCGGTATGGCGGACGCCATATACACCGATAACGGCAAGCCAGAGCTTAGTAACTACATAGAGCAGGTAAGGAGTCAGCTAAGCGGCATAAAATTTAGAGACTTCGACGATCTTGCGCCAAACATGATACACAAAAAAGCAAAGCCAGGAAACTCGCGCGCAAAACCTATCGAAAATATTTTTAACCACGTTCAAAGACGTATGGCTGAAATGATCATATCAGAGTGCGGCGGTGGGGTGAGCTACCATAAAGACAAACGCGAAAATCAAGAAATTTTAAAAAAATATATGAAAGAAAATCCTCTGAATTTCGATGATTTTATAAGCTACTTTGAAAAGGCGGTCAGGTGGTGGAACGAGCACTATAACGAAAGTCGCAAAATCTATCCTATGAAAAGTTTTCTTGAAAAGTTAGAAGCTAAACCAAAGGCGGTATTCGACGAAACGACGCTTGATTTTATATTTAGCGAAAGAAGAGCCATCAAGGTAAAAAATAGCGGCGTAACGCTAACGATAATGGGGCAAAAACGCACTTATAGCCATCCTAGACTTTGCAAATTTAACGGCGAAACGGTGGAAGTGCGCATAAACGAGAACGACTACGAGAGAGTAAATATCGTGGATATGGATAGCCACAGAGCGCTATGCGAGGCAAATATCATAGATAGGATAGATCCAAGAGATCACGAAAAAGTAAAAGCGCAAATCGCTAAAAACGAAGCGGTGATTAAAGCCGTGAAAGCGGCGTTTGGCTACTACTCTAACCTATACAAAAAGCCAAGTGCGATGAACGCGTATTCAAGTGTGGCGCACGAAACCAAGGTAAAAAATGAGAAAACTAGAAAAATTAATAAAAAAATAGCGATGAGCAACGAAGAGTTGCTTAATGCTATGTGAGCAAGCGAATGAGCGGAGTATATCGCGAAAGCGATACGAGCGATGGATATAAAAATAAACCTTATAAGGAGAATTTATGAGTATCAGTTTAAAAGAAAAATTTGAGCTTTGCCAAGCTTACGGCGAAACGCTAGAAACGATAGGCAAAGCCATAGGCAAAGGCGGGGGAACGGTAAGCGGCGTCATAAACGGCAAATACGCTTCGTCTAAGGCCGAACTTTACGAGACGGCGATCGAGGCGTATTTGGATAGGGTCTTGGCGGCAAACGCCGAAAAAAAAGAGGCAAAGACGCCTAAAAGCGAAGTTTGGCTAAGCACGGCGCAAGAAAAGATTAGAGATAGGATTTTTAAAATGAACGGCTCTAATCTTAGTTTTTTCGAGCTAATTTTAGGCGAAAGCGGTATGGGAAAGACCTTTTTACTAGAAATGACGGCGCACGAGCTTGACGGAGTATACGTCAAAGCTCGCAAAAGCCTAAGCGCAAGCGCATTTATGAGCCTACTTTTACGGGCTATCGGCGAAAAACCGAGCGGAAACATGGACGATAAATTTGAAGCCTTTTGCGAGGCTATAACGCAGAGCAAAACAAGGCTAATAATCGTGGACGAAGCCGATTTGTTCGTAAAGGACAACGACTTAACGTTCGAGAGAAAATTTGAGCTTTTAAGGGAAATTTACGAGTACGGTAAACGAAATAACCTAGGTATAGCTGTGATAGCAGTAGGTCTTGGAGTGCTTAAAAAACGTATAGATAAGCTCGGCGGCTATTTACAAAGCAGGCTTACTTATTCTCCAGAGATGGTTTTAAGCAGGGACGAGCTCATAAAAATCGGTCAAATGAACGGAATAGAGGGAGAGATAGCGGAGTTTTTAGCCGAAGGTGACAATGCGAGGCTATATGAAAAAACGTCGCTAAATCTGGCTTTGGGATACGAAGCAAAAGTGGCAGCGAATCTAGTATATCAAACAAGGAGGGCGTAATGGCGGTAAATAGCGCAGTTAATAGAACACAAGCAGCGGGGCTAGTTAGGCTAGTGAGAGAATTTGAAGAGAAAGGATTTGAAATGAGAGTAAGTGCTAAAGGTGAACTATGGGGCATAAGGCGTGGAAGCATGATAAAAGGACAAAAGGCCGACTACTCAAAGAGCATGTTTAAGCTGGTAGGTAAATATATCGTAAGAACCGCCGACGGCAAAGTGATCGATACGGCAGCTTAAATTTGATTTTTCGGGAGCTCTGCGGAGCTTCCTATAAAGTTAAATTTTAAGAAAGGAGAATAGATGAAAACAGCGAGATTAGTGTTTGTTTCTACGCCCTATGCCAGTATCGAGTGCAAAGATCGGGACAGAAACTACTACGCTAAGCAAATAGCGCAACAAGCTTGCGCTATCGTCAGAGCTAACGGCTACGAGCCTATCTCGCCCGTACTTACGTGGATGGATATATATAGCGAGCTTGAGCGTGAAAGAGTGATGAAAAACTGCGAAGAGCTGCTTAGAGTGTGCAGCTATTACTACCACCATCCGTGCAAGTGGAGCGATAAGAGTACAGGTATGGCGCAAGAGGCGGCGTGGGCTAAAGAATACGGCCTAAGCGAGCTTAAATTTAGTTTGTTCGAGTGATAGGCCTAATAAAAATTTTTAACGAGGAGTAAAAGATGCAAATAAATAGTTTTAGCGACGTAGACGTCGCTTTAAAAAGACTATGCGAAGTAAGCGTAGGTATAGAAAAAATTAACGGCGAAGTAACGCTTGAGTGTAACCGTATAAAAGAAGCTAGAAAGAGCGAAGTTGAAAGATTGGAAAGCGAAAAGAGCTACATCGAGCAGCAAATCACACTATTTTGTGAGGACAATAAGGCTGAATTTGCCGAAAAACGCTCAAAAGAATTTACCTTTGGAGAGATAGGATACCGCATAAGTAAGAGTGTAAGAATACCTAATGTAAAAGCCAAACTTGAAAGTTTGTTAAGCTCAATAAAGGCATTTGGATTAGGTAAAGAGTGCATTATATATGAAGAAAAGCCTAACAAGGAAGCACTTGCGGAGTTAAAAGACGAGGATCTAGTAAAACTTGGTCTTAAAAGAGTAGTGAAAGATAATTTTAGGATAGTGCCTAAGATAGAGAGCCTGGAGATAGGAAAATGAACGAGATAAAGAGCTATTTTCAAATCTATTGGAGTGAATATAAAAAGTTAAAAGATAGCAAAAATAGGCTTTTGCCTAGGTTTGTAAGACGAGAAAAATTAAAAATTTGTGTTAAAGGGCTTTAAAGATGATAAGTTTTTTAATATGGGGGCTAATTTTAAACATTTATGCCTTTATCATAACTCTCATTGCTACTAGGATAGTAATTCCTAAATCTGAACGAAAAAGAGATTCTAAAAATATAGTTACAGCAGCGATAACTGTAATGCTAGTTCCTTACATGATGATGGTCTTATGTCTATGTGCCATGATAGTCCTAGCAGTTTGTAAATTTGACTATGAAGAGTTGAAGAAATTTAAAGAGAGGGCAAAAGGGCTTTAAGCCCTTTAAAGAGCGTTTTAAACCACTTTAACGCTCTTTAAAAGGTTTAATTTAAGGAAAGACGGTTTGACAACTAAACAAAGAATTCATCTTAATAATCTACACGAAAAAAAGAGAGCATCGTATCAAGCTAGACTTAATAATGTCCTAAGCTACGATCTTAGTTTTTACCGCTTTAAAAACGGAAAGCTAAACGTATCAAAACTAGCTAGATGTAGTGGTTTAAGCCGTGGATTTTTAGAAAAACATTTATGGTTTAGAGGCTTATAAAATGAGTAAAAAAGAAGAAATTTATAGAAAGCAGCTTTTGGCAATCATCCATACGCACCCGTTTTATAAACACGCAAAACAAAATGACGCATGGGGAGAATTTTTAAGCGCTTGGGACGTAAAAAGCTGCGCGCAGTTAAAAGTAAAAGAGCTTATAAATTTAATAGCCGTTATGGACGGTAAAGATAATCCAAAGTCCAGTACAGCAGAGTTTGCAACGCAAAGTCAAATATATGCCATAAAATCTCTTTGGCAAAGAGTGGCTAATGATAAAAGCGACAAAGCCTTACTATTTTTCATAAAGCGGATAACTAAAAATTTATACCTAAAAATAGAGTATATAAAAAAGAGAGAGGCCTCAAAAATACTTATAGTTTTAAAGAAGATGGAGAATAAATAAAATGCTTTGTCCTAAATGCGCATGCGAAAAAACGAGCGTTTTAAAAACGATTAAGGGACTAAAAAACATAAGAATGAGAAGATGCGAGGGCTGTGGATATAGCTGGATGACCGAAGAAAAGCCCATAAAAGACAAAGAACTAATAGAATACGCCGAATATATAGAGCGTATCGAAGGTAAAAAATGAGATTTTTAAAAGCTTTAACTAGATACAAGATACTAAAATCAAGCGAAGATATAGAGTTTTTGCTACAAAACTACACCGCTACGCAGATAGAAAAACTAGAAACCATAACAGCCGAAATTTTAGCTATTAGCACCGAAAATACGGACAAAGAAACCCTAAAGAAGCTACTTTTAAACAAAGCCAAAAGTGCAAACATAGATGTGCTTCCTAGCGATCTTGAAAATTTATATATCATCTTATCCAAAAGAGCGCTAAAAAAAGTGGCCGAAAGCATGAATAAAACTCTATCATTCGTATTTGACGAGATAGATGCGGATGCAGTGGAGGCGATGAGAAAGAGCTTTTACTGGATGGGCAAAGAGTATAACGAAAATCTGCAAAGCAGGCTAAAAGATAAGATAGAGGGCGTTTTTAAAGGCGAGATAGAGCTTGATGAGATCGGCGCAGAGCTAAAGAGGGAATTTGGCTCTATAATAAGCGCGGATGAGAGTTATTTTAAGGGAGTGAGCGATCATATAGCATTGCAGGCTAGAAACGTCGCTACCGTAACGCAAGGGGCTAAATACGGCGTAAAATATTATAAAATTTTAGCTATTATGGACGCTAGAACGACACAAATTTGCCGCTCGATGCACGGACGCATAATCCCAGCCACACATCTTGAAGCACAAGCGGAAAAAATACTAAACGCAAATAGCCTAGCTAGCAAAAAAGCGGCCGCAGCGTGGAGAAGTGAAGCGTATTTAGGCAAAAGCGATAAAATGGATAGTAATTTTGGACTTCCGCCTTATCACTTTCGCTGCCGCACGGAAGCCGTGCCGGTATGGGTTGATGAAGAAGAGATAGATGGCGTAAAGATGAGAAATACACAGCCCTTTTACGAAAGTGAGATTATAAAACATATAGATAAAACGGGCGTTGAAAGATATGCAAACAAAAAGACTTACAATCACTCTGTAAGTTCATCAAAAAGAAACGTAAGCCCAGCAGATACTATAAAAGCACTCAACTCTATCTTAAAGATAGCTCCACACAGAGGACATGCAAACAGAAGCGTAGCTGTAAGCCAAAACGGCTATTTTATGGTGTTCGATGGTGATTATTTATATAATATATTTAAACCGAGCGATAATCTGGAAAGATATTTTAAGAGAAGCGCGGTTTTAGATAAAGCGGAGATTATAAAATGGAAATTTGCAATATTTGCCTAGGTAACGGCTGGACGATAGAGAGCGCTAAAAACGCCAGTTTGGGTAAAGGTATGGAGATTGAAATTTTTGCTCAATTTGAAGTGCTTAATGATGATATTACCTGGATTTATGACATTGTCCTCCCAAGCGATGAGGCTATAAGTGAATGTAAAAAGATCGCTATGTTTAATAAAGCTTGTAAGTTTGTTGTTTATGATCTTGATAAAAGTGGCGACAATTGGATAAAAAAAGAGAGTTTTAGCGGTACTTTTATAGACGCATTAGAATACATAAAAGAAAATTTCAAAGTATAAAATGAAAAATATCGACAAATTTTTAAAAGACTTCCTTTTTAGAGTGGGTTCGGGCGTAGCGCAGGTCGCCAAAGAAAAAACAGCACCTATAAGAACAGGCAATCTCAAAAGAGACATAAGGGTCTTTGAGGTAACCGCCAGCGAGGTAACAGTAGGCAATACCCTAAAAGCAAAATACGCTAAATACGTCCACGGCGGCACGAGAGCGCACGTAATAAAACCCAAAAATAAAAAAGCTTTAGCCAATAAAAAAGCGGGATTATTTTTTGGTAAAAAGGTAAATCACCCCGGCATAAAGGCAAATCCTTATCTTCTAAACGCTTGGAATATCTACAAAAACGGCGGTTTAAAACGTGCCAGCGATGAGCTAGCACAAAATGTAGGCAAAGAGATAGTAAAAGAGATAAAAGTGATTTTAAAAAATTAATAAAACATAGTTACTCTGTCGCATCTCCAACAAAAAGACTTTGTTTGATATACTCGCCTTTAAAATTTTGTCTACTATCTATAAGATTATGAATTTCAACTAAATCTAACCATTTCGGTGCAGGTGCAGGCAGTATTTTTAAATCCCCAAGCTCCTTGTTTGCGCTTTTAAGCATAACACTGCGATGCGTTATGGCCTTTCCGTTTATCGCATAAACATCAAAACCCCCAAATTTATTCGTCGCGGTATCGTCTACGACGTAAACTCCGCCTTGCGTATGATCGCCCCCCGCTTCAAAACATTTTATAAATAAATAGCCCTTATATTGCGTGTGGGCACACCTTACTGGGTTGTATTTTTTGTAATAAAATATATACATATTTGTAAGAAGCTCTTCGTATTCTTCTATATCTGCCTTAATATTTTTATCTTTGCTTTCACATCCGCAAAATACAAACATACCCATAAGTAAAATGACCAAAAACCTTTTCATGCCACCCCTCTCTTTTGTCAAGTAAGCTTATTTTGGTTTTAAAAAAATTATATCAAATTTTTAAATAATATATGCCTTGCCTCTTTTATCTCTCACCTTTTCAAAGTAGCTAAGCGCGAGAGCTAGCGCCCAAAAGCGGTCTGCGTGGCCGTGTTCGTTTCGGTCGCTGTCGTAGGTAAAGCTTTTAGCGCCCGCTTTTCGCTTTATAGCGTGAAGATCGGCTATTAATGCCGGGTCGTTTGGGATGATTATGCTTTTATCTTCAAAGTGCTTTTTTAAATTTAGCGCCATAGCCTCTTTACTGCTTTGCGTAAAATAGACCCCTTGCACCCTTGAAGGAAAGCGCCTTTTTACCTTTTCGGCTACGCTCATGCCAATACCGGTTTTATCTATCTTTTGCATAGCCAAAGGATTGAAACGTAAAAAGTCGATGAGTAAATTTTCTTGCGCTTCAAAGCTTGCTTTGGCGATAACATCTAGCACGCTTAGCTTCTTTACGCCGCCTTCGTCGTATACGGCTATATGAGCCGATCTATCTTTCGTGCGGCCAACGTCAAATCCTGCATATTGCGGGACGCTTTTAGCCGGAAGTGCTGGCACATAGTCTTTTATACAACTTTTTATAAGCTCCACGCTTAAAAGCGCATTTTCATCGTCTATAAATTGGCACTCATACGCGCTCGCCCATGTATCGGCGTCAAAAAGATCTCGCATAGTTTCAAGATCGAAATTTAGTCCGTCCTCTATGGCCCTATAAATATCTACTCTATGCCTTGAAAACATATAGTATTTCGTTTCGTTGTCGAATAGCTCATGAAATAGCGAATTCTCTTCAAACGGCGTAGATAGGATAGTGAGGCGACCCGCTACCGCACCGATTGATGGCACGAAAGCATGCCAGATTCGCTTTTGATTTGGATACCAAGCGAACTCATCCATCCAAATATCGCCCGTAAAACCTTGCACTGTGCGGAAGTTATGAGCCATAACCCTAATCGTAGCGCCGCTATCTAGGCTCTTTTCGTATTCGCTATTTTTAGCAAAAAGTATGCCGAATTTCTCAGCCCATCCGTCTAGGTAGTTCATTAAAATCCTAGCTTGCTCTTCGCTCGCGCTCAAAAACAGCTGATTACGACCCGCAACGGCTCCAAGCAGCGCATCAAGGCTCGAGGCGTATGAAAAACCTATTTGGCGGGATTTTAGCACGATACGAAACTGAGACGTGTCATTGATAAAATCTTTTTGATAACCGTAAAGCCCGCCCTCATCCATAGCTTTAGCCTTTAGGCTTTCATAGTCTGCGTTCATTATGGTGGTAGGCTTTTTCTTATTTTTTACCTTCGCCTCTTTTGCCTTTTGGCCTTCAAGGCGAGATAAAGACGCGGAGAGCATCGCTATTTGTTTTGCCTTGCTGTCGCTACTTTTGCCTTTGCTAAGCTCTGCGATTTGAGCTTTTAAATTTTGAGCGGTTAGGCGGCCTTGCTTATCCTCTTTGCCTTTCCAACGCGATAGAGTAGATACGTCAATCTTGTATTCTTTGCTAATTTCAGACAACGAGTATCCAGAGGAGATTAAATTTAAAACGAGTTCTTTTGTCTGCTTAGAATACGCCATTTATTCATCCTCCAAACAAGAACGCATAAAATCAAGCGTGAAATCAAAATTTAGTATATCAACGCCCCGCTCATCCGTGGCATCTACGCTTGAGTTTTTAAAATTTAAAAGAGGAGTTAGACTCATAAGCTCTTTTAATACAACCTCTCCGGCGCTAATGGGAACAATAACGGTCAAGACGGCTTTATACTGCGCATGGTTAAGCACACTTCTTTCGGAAACGAAAATTTTAAAATCGTCTTCGTGTTTTAAAATTAATTTTTCGCAAAATGCAATTAGCTCTTTTTCGGTCTTGATATTCTCTGCTTCCATACTCTCTCCTTAAACAGCGGCATAAAAATATCCGCTCGTATTTTTCTTCGTCGTAAGTTTGTAAAATTTATCCATCCAATACTCCTCCCACTGCTTAACGTCTTTAAAAGTGTCTAAGCTTTCGTCATATTCATTTGCGCGCTGCTGGATTTTAAGCCAAAGCTTCTGTCCTAAAAGCGCTAACGTATAAAAAGCTGCGGCTTTTGTTTTACTCGTCTCTTCTACGGCGTATTTGCCTATCTGAGACTCCGCCATTTCTATATACGGTATTATCTCGTCGTCGGCTATCATTTTTAATTTGTTATAGCGTCTAATTTCATCTATGATATTTTGCATATTATTCCTTTTTAAAAACCTGCTTCAAAACGCTTCAAAACGGCTTCAATTTCAACGAACGTATTTTAAAGATACGTTTGCATTGTTTTACTATTAAAACGGCTTAAAACGTTTTATTTGTTATAACCCAAAATTCCGCGCGCTTCATTTAAGCTAATTATACCGCTGCTTACCAGTCCGGCTACCAGCTCTCCGTCGTCTTTAAAGTTGCTTACGTCGATAGGCTTAAGCTTGATAGGATAGCCGATACTATCGAAAAACCACTCTATTTGCTCTTGTTTTGGGATGATCGTAAGCTCGTTAAAGCTGTGCAGCTGTCCAGTTACCTCTCCGCTGCCTCCAAGCTGTCCGGCGGTCATTACTCCGACCATTCTAGGCGGTACTCCGTGCGCGGCTATGATCTCGTCTCTATTTAGGTTTTTAAGCTTTTCAAAACTAATATCGCTTACCTTGCTTAGATCCTCGATACGTACTTTCGCATTCTCACCGTTTGCAGTTAAAACCAATGTTTTGTGCGCATTGCCCGTCCCTTTAAAATTTGAGCCGAAAAATTCTTTAAAGGCGTTAAGCTGCATCTCGTCAGGCTCTGAATTTTCAAAGATTATGGCCGTATCGGCGCGGGCGGAGTTTTCAAAAAAAGCGTTATTAAAACTATCGGCCTTTTGATTGGTTAGAATTGAGAGCATAGCCGCCAAATAATCAGGCTCTCCGTAAAATCTAGAGTTTGGAGAATAATAATATAAGTGTTTTGCATTAAGTGCTATTGATTTATTGTTTTTTACTTGAAATATTTCTTTGCTTTCGTTTACTCTAGCTTCGATAGAGGGAAGTATATAAAGGTTTTTACCCGCAATTTCAACAAAAGCATTTCCAAAAATTTCAAGATTTAATATAAACGCATATAAAAAATCTTTGGGCGTCATAACGCCACCTTCAAGCTTTGAGCCATCTTCTATATTAGATAACAGTGATGCTTTTAATTGCACGGCTCGCCTGTGATAGGTATTGGCGTAAAAAAGACCTAGTAGTCTATCAAAGCTAAAAAACGGCTCTATTAAGCCTTGTGAGTCTTTGCTTTCTTCAGTAAGCTGTGCGCTACCTTGCGCTGCTTTAAAAATTCTATCCATATTTATCCTAAAAATTTTTAATCCAATTCTACGATAAAGATTTTTCGCTTTCTAGCAAGATAAGACATATATGTCTTATTTAGGTTTTTTAAAATCTTATTTTTGGCGAAAATGGCGGAAAAAAATAAGGAGTAAGTAATGGCTAGAGAGATAACCGATATGCAAATCAAGTTAATTTCGCTGGTATCAGCAGGTGCTAACAATAAAAAAATTATCTACAAAAATGAGAATTTTAACGAGCTGTTAAGAGTCGATTTTAAAAAGAGCGATGCAGAACAAGGAGTTGTTTATGGGATAGTTTATGCCCCGGACGAAGTGGATACGCAAGGAGATTTTGCAAATGCTGACGAAATCAAAAGGGCTGCTTATAACTTTATGAAGAGATCGGACCTTAGCTACTGTATAGATGTAAATCATAATTTTAATATCGCAGACGCCTATATATGCGAAAGCTGGATAGTAAAAAGCAAAGATGAATTCTTTAATGAAGAGGGAGCGTGGGCGGTAGGTATCAAAATAGAAGATGAGGAGCTGCGAGAGATGATAAAAAACGGAACGATAACTGGACTATCAATGTATGGCAGTGGAGTGATAAAGGGGAGCGAAAAAGAAGATGTCACAAAAGGCGGCGTGATAGCGGCGCTAAAAGAGTTTTTCGGCTCAAGCGAAAATTTTAAAAAAGAAAGTTCAAACAACAAAGGAGAAACGATGGATGAAAATAGAGTTGCCGAGCTTGTAAAAGCTGGCATTAGTGCAAATGAGGCAAAACTTGAAACGCTTGAAAAATCGGTAAGCGAGCTAACCGCTAAACTTGACGCGATAACAAGCGAGTTAAGCAAATCAAAACAAGACGTAACGATCGAAAAAACACAAATTTCAGCAAGCAAAGGAATACTATAATGGACGGATTAAACGATATTTTAAAAGGCTCTATGAATGCCACTAACGTTACTCTCTCGGGCTCACTTACACCCGAGCAATCGCATAATTTTATAGACGTTATTAAGCAAAACAACGGCTTTTTGCAAAAAATCCATACTGAAAAAATGGGTAGACTTACTAAAGAGCTCGACGCATGGGACGTAGCAAAAGGAATTTTGGTGCGCGTAGCCAGTGGCGAAAAACCAAACGACTCACAAAGATCGGCTTTAAGCAAAGTAGGTGCAAAGCTAGATGCCAAAAGCGTTCAGCTATTCTCTCGCATCTTGCAAGACGCGTTAGAAGACAATAAGTCAAACCCTAATTTTGAAAAAGAGACTTTTGACGCGTTTGCTAAGGCTTTTGGTAACGATTTGGCTCTTCTTGGCTTTACCGGAGAGAGCGATACTTACGACGGAACTTTTAAGACGCTACATAAAGGCTGGCTACAAGTAGTCAAGGACTCTAGCGACGCAGTTAAATTAACCTATACAGCATCAGAAAAGGTATCAAATAGACTGAGTGCATTAGTTGGATCTATAGACCCAGACATCGTAAGTGAAGCTAGGATTTTGATAAACCCTTCCGACGTTCAGGAATACAATAAAGAGCTAAGCGCACTAAATTCGCCGCTTCATCTCGTTCAAGGCGGAGCCAACCAAATACTTGGCATTCCATTTGAAATAACTCCTCTTATGCCAAAAGGCACTTATCTAGCTACTCCACTTAAAAACTTAGTTTTAGGAGTAGTTTTAGACATCCGTCGTAACCGCTGGTATGACGCTGAAGAGCGAGCCTTAAAATACGTATTTGATGTATTTACTGATTATGAAGTAGTCGTTAAAAAATGGGCTAGCCTTATGAGTAAGGCATAAAGGAGCGAGCATGATGTACATAGCTAAAGGCAATATATGCGTAAAGGGAAATTTCGTTAAAGAGGGTGAGACAATCACCCTTAATCAAAACGAAGCTAAAAAGTATTTGGACTCCTCAATGATAGAGGTTTTTGAAGAAAATGACTCAAATACACAGTTGCAAGATCAGGACAAATCCTCTGATCAAGACGATAATTTGGAGTCAAAAGAAGAGTGATCGAGGTCAAAATGTCATTAAAAGAAAATATAAAAGAGAACGAAGGCTTTAGAAGCTACATATATCAGGATACTCGTGGGTATCCTACTGTCGGATATGGTTTTAAGGTTTCATCTCTTAGTAAAGACGAACTCTTTTTAAATGGCGGCAAGGCTGAGCCTATGAGTAAAGCGGTAGCAGATCAAATTTTAGAGATGAAGCTAATTAAGCTTGCCTCTAGCGTTTGTGAAGCTTTTCCTTGGCTAGAAGATAAGCCAAAAAATGTCCAAGACGTGGTAATAGAAATGTGCTATCAAATGGGCGTACCAGGCGTGAAAAAGTTTGTTACTACTCTTAATTTCATAAAGTCTGGTGAATATGAGGCAGCCTATAAAAATGGGCTAAATAGCCTTTGGGCAAAACAAACGCCGAACCGTGCAAAGAAGGTGCTAAGTGGGTTACTTGATAACTAAACTTCCTATCGTAGGCTTTGCATTGGCCGCGCTTTTAGGTTTTGCTTGCGTAAATTTGTTTTTGGAAAATTCAAAACTCCAAAGTATAAATTCCGTCTTGCTTAAAGACCTTGAAAGTGTAAAAGAGAAAAACGAGCGACTAACCAAGGACTACACTACAGTCAAAAACAATCTAAGTGCCTGCGATACAGCTCTTGCTTCACAAAACGAAGCTATAAAGGCTGCTGCGGTAAAGATCGACGATACTCCGTCAAAAGAGGCCGAGAGAATAAAGAAGATTTACGTCAAAGATAAAAGCTGCGAGGCGGAACTAGCGGCATATAAGGAGCTGTTTCGTGATTAGGATTTCGCTTTTTTGTCTATTTGCTTTGATCTTTGCGGGCTGCGCGGCCAAACCTCAAGCGAGCGAGCCGTACATAATCTATAAAGAAAAATACGTGCCCGTAAGGTGCAATGCCGAGATGCCCGTAAAACCTAAAGACGACGGTACGTTCGAGACGGATAAGAGGATTGCTATTTACTATCGCGATTGCGAAAAAAAACTAAAACAATGTCTTGGAATAAAGGAAGAAGATGGAAAATAGCCTAGATTTTGGCAATGAGATAAGAGAGACAGCTGGATTAATAAATTTAGCTGGATCATGGGGATTAAATGAATTTATTGTCTTTATGGCGATTTTTGGCTTTATCGGTTTTGTGGTGGTCTTTTTGCTGCTTAGTAGATATACGAGCAAAAACACTGATTTGATGATCGATGTAGTGAATAAAAATAGTGAAGCTATAAATAAACAAAGTAGTGCCACTGAAAAGCTAAGCGATATTTTAGCAGCAAATTTCGCAACAAATAAAGAGAAGCTTAATGAAATACATGAAGATGTAAAAGAGATCAAGCATAGCGTAAAGTATACGAGAATGCCAAGAAATAAAAAATTTAGCGAGCATATAAATGATTGAAGTTGGAATTATAAGTGAAGTAAGAAATGACCGTGCAAAAGTTGCCATTGGTTCGATGGTAACTGATTTTTTGCCGGTATTTCAAGCACATGCCAACTCTTATGCAGTGAGCTTTTCGCCAATACGCGTAGGAGAGCAAGTGCTAGTGCTGCCTGTGCATGATGAATTAAACTCAGGTGTGGTGCTTCGTGGGCTTTATCAAAGTTCATATAAAACTGATGCGACTGATAAGAAAGTACATATAAGTTTTGAAGATGGCATAAAGATGAGCTATGACAGCTCTAGCTCTTGCCTTGAAATTTCATCTCCAAAGCTTATAAACATAACTTGCGATAACGCAAATGTAAAGGCTAAAAATGTGATGGTAGAGGCCAGTGAGACAACGATAAAAAGCGGGGATATCAAGCTGCTCGGCAATACTTTGATACAAGGGGCGATAAATACAGCTGGAGTTGGTGGTGGTAGTGGTAGCTTTGAGATAAATGGAGATGTAAGGATCACTGGGTCAATCACAGCAGGTGGTAATGCAAACTTTGGCGGTAGCGTACGTGATGGACGTGGCAGCCTAACAGATCATACAAATAACGGACTTGCAAGGGATTAGTGATGAAATATCTTATTGATATAGAAAACTCTATCAAAGACATACTCCTAACTCCGCTTGGCAGTAGAGTGATGCTGCCTGAGTATGGCAGCAGAATTTATGAGCTAATAGATCGCAAGGTGGATGATGAATTTCGTGCTGATCTGGCGTGCTTTGTGATAGAGGCGGTTGAGAAGTGGGAAAAGAGAGTAAAGATCGATGAAGTTCGTCTTATAGGTTTAAAAGATCATAAGCTTAGCTTTAAAGTAGTGCTTATGAGTGGCGATGAGATAGAGGTAAGAGCATGAATTTAAAACAACTTCCATATCCAAACGTTATTGAAGTGCTTAAATATGATGAAATTTTAAATAATGTTAAAAACCTTTTTAAAGAGCATTTAACTGATGATGAAATTTCACTACTTGAAAGTGATAACTACTCGGCTTTACTTGAAACATTGGCTTATAGAGAGTTGCTTTTGCGAGCCAGGATAAATGATAGCGTTAAGGCTATGTTGCTGCCATTTTCTACTGGAGATGACCTTGATAACATAGTAGCGATTTATGGCATAGAGAGACTAAAAGGAGAGAAGCCAACCGCGCAGAATGAATTTAGCCTCTCTATGCCAAGAAGCAGCGATACATATTTGCCAAAAGGGCTAATTTTACGCAGCGAAAATGGTGAAATCGCAATTTTAAAGAGTGAAGTTGTGATAAGAGCAAATGAGCTAAAAGCTGTTGGAGTGATCATCTTAGATGAGTTTACAAAAACCAGCAAAGCAAAGTGCGAATATATCCAAACACCACTTCCTTTCGTATTAAAAGCAAAACAGCTAAGTGAGTTTGAAGGCGGAGCCGAGCGTGAAAGCGATGATAGGCTAAGAGAGCGTGCAGTTTTAAGTCTAGAGCGTTTCTCAACTGCAGGCAGTGCTAAAGCATATACTTATCAAACACTAAGCGCAAATGCAAAGGTGCTGGAGTGTAGTGTGCTAAATGGCGGTGCAGGTGTAGTTCAAATTTATCTAAAAACTACCGACATGAGCGAAGAGACACGCAAAGATGTGGAGAGCTTTTTAAGTGCCGAAAAGGTCAGGCCACTAACCGACAATCTAAGCGTGTTAAATGCTACAAAGATAGATGTAAAGGTAGTAGCTACTCTTGAGCTAACAGATATGCTCTTTCAAGACGAAATTGCTAAGAGTATCTCGGCTCTGCTAACTACTCTTAGCCTTGGCGAGGATCTAAATTTAAGCTACATCTATAAAAATCTACATCAAAACGGCGTTTATAGAGTAAGTCTTAAAGAGCCGCTTAATGATAAAAAGATAAGCGTAAAAGAATTTGTAAATTTAAGCTATGAGATAAGCTACAAAAAGGCTGAATTATGAGCTTGCTACCTAATCACAAAAGTAAATTTGATAAGAAATTTGACTTGCTTTTTGGCGTAAGGTTTGAGGATCTAGACATTGGTGTCATAAATACTCTTGCAAGCAAAGCTCCAAAAAATTTACTGCCAGTACTTGCAGCTAGCTTTGATGTAGATATTGATGGACTAAACGAAAATGAAGCTAGAGAGCTCATAAAAAACGCTTTTGAGATACATTACTACTCAGGTACTTTTTATAGTCTAAATAAAGCATTAAGCGCACTTTATGCAGATGCCAAGGTTAAAGAGTGGTTTGATTATGCAGGACCGCCTTATCACTTCAAACTAGAGCTTGATGCAAGCAAAAATGGAGTAAGCCCACAGACACTAAAGAGATCTGATGAGATCATAAACACCTATAAAAACGTGCGTAGCGTATATGATGGAGCAAGCATAAAAGCGACTGCTAGCATAAATTTAAAGGCTTATTCTTATACGTTTAGCGGTGAAAACATAAGCGTAGATCCTTACGTAATATCAAATATAAGCCAAAGAGCGAGTTTTAAAGTAGGAGCTACTACGCAGATAAACGAGATCATAAGCATACCAGTCAATTTAAATGCTCAATTTTTTAGGTAATAAAATTTAAAAGGAAAGCAATGAAACAATATACAATTCTAACTGCAAACGGCATCAATAAGCTTTTAAAAACAGCTAGCAATGGAAGCAAGATCATACTAAAAGAGGTGGTTGTCAGCGATTTTGATGGCGAGCTAAGTGAAAGCATAACAACTATACCAAATGAGAAGTATAGAGGTGCAATAAATGCAATAACAATAAACGAGAGTGACAGCAATATTCTTGATGTTGATGCGATAATACCACCTGATGTTGGTGGTTTTTACATAAAAACTGCTGGTATTTTTTGCGATGATGGCTCACTCTTTGCGGTGGCGCGCCTGGCCGACACATACAAGCCGCTTTTGAGTGAAGGAAGTAGCAAAGATATCACACTTAGCTTTAGGCTACAAATAGCAAATGCAAATGACAGCATCGTGCTCAAAGTGGATAATAACGTAGTGCTTGCCACAAGAAAGTGGAGTGATGCCACGTTTTTAAAAAAGACCGACAAGATAGATGCCTACACAAAACGCGAAAGCGATGATAAATTTGCTCTAAAAACCGAACTAACGGACGGCTTGCCGATAGGTGCGTATCTAAGCTATCCAAGCCAAAAGGTTATACCAGCAGGGTTCTTAATAGCTGACGGCAGAAGCCTTAAGAAGTCTGAATATGCAGAGCTATTTAATGTATTGGGTTACGTATATGGTGGCTCAGGTGAAAACTTTAACTTGCCAAATTTCTCTGATGGTAAGTTTATGCGTTCTATTGGGGGCAATGCTGCACAGCTTGGTGTAGTGCAACAAGATGAAATAAAATCACACTCACACAGTATAGGCCAGCAGCCAGGGGTAGGACAATCAAATAATGGTGGGACGGGTGGCTTTGTTGGTCAAAATAGCTATATGCAATCAGGTGTGACAGGTGGTAACGAAACACGTCCATACAATATGGCGGTAGTTATCATCATAAAAGCCAAAAATGTAAATACCCCAGCAGCTGGGCAAATCGACAAAACAATACTTGCAACCGAAACAAAAGCAGGCATAACCAAACTAAAAAACTCTATAACAGCACAACAAGAAGATGTAGCCGTTACAGAGAGAGCGGTAAGAGAGTTTGTGAACAATAGCCAAAACGGAATAGGTGTAGGTCAAACTTATAAAAAAGTGTGGGATCAAAGAGACCTAAACACTTACTACCCAAATACCACAAATAAGCCTATATTAGTGTGTGTTAGCATTGAAGCCAATAATACTGATATACCGGTATCTGTGATTGTAGATGAGGTAATGGTTTTAACAGCTGATTTGGACAACTATACAAACTATAGTTTTTCTTTCATAGTACCAGCAGGCTCAAAATACAAACTAGCTACATTAACAAATCCTAGTTACAAAAAGAGGGATTTGCTTACGGAGATTAATAATGAAAAACTAAATACTTGGTCTGAATTAAGTTAAAAAGGAGAGCAAAAAGATGAAATATTATAAAGATAGTAGCAATGAAATCTATGCTTATGATGACAATGTCAGCAAAGAAGCTTTAGCTGCAAGCGTAGAAAAGTTTAGTTTAACACCTTTAACACAAAAGGAGATAGAGGAGTATTTAACGCCAAAAATAGACGAAAGGGCTAAGGCTTTAGCACAGCTTGAAGCGGATATAAAAGAATGCGAGGATGATATAAAGCATGCTCTTATTATCGGCAACACGGCAGTGTTAGAGAGCTTGCGAAACGAATATAAGGAATTAATAATTCAAAGAGAGGGGCTGAAATGAGCTATTTTTTAATCTGCATGTTGTCGCTAATAGTTGGCATTTTGCTATGCCCTATCGTGATTTTTTTACGTGCTAGAAAATGCGAGGGCTGGGACAATAGCAATATGACAAACATTGTCAGAGTGTTCGCCCACTTGGCGACACACCCTGACGACTTCGGCAAAATGTACTATGAAAATGGCAAGAAACCATTTTGGTACCTCTCAGGTGACGAGTTCACAGATGTGGTTCAAACTAGACCAACACAAAAGGATAAGAAATGAGAGTAAAAATTAAAAGGTGCGAAATTTGCGCATCAAAGCTGGATAAAGACGGCGCTTGCACTTGGAGCGAGTGTCCTAAGTGCCCAGAATACAAACAGAGCGAAACAAAAGAGAATGAGAAGCCAAGTAAGAAGTCAAAAAAGGAAAATGATGCTAAAGAGTAAAGAGATATTGCGTCTTATAATGATCATTTTAGTAGAGCTTATGCTTGAGATCCTCTCATTTGTAGTTGTGCCAGTTGCATTACTATTTTGTAAAAAAGATGATGAACATCTGCCAAAGATATTTAGGTGGTTTGAAGATGCAAACGACTATTACGATGGTAAGTGTGCTGCTATCAATGGCGATAGTGGCTGGAGAGAGAAGCACTATCCTGAACCAACCAATAGAACATATAAAGCAAGACTTCTTTGGCTCTTACGCAATAAGATAGGACGCTTTTCGAGTGAGATTAACGGCGTCAAAGTAGATGATGTAAATCCATATAGTATACAAACGATAGGTGATCCCAATATTGCCAGTAATGGCGGCAAAGAGAGTGGTTTTTGTAAAGTTACTTGCACTTTAAAAGATGGCAGGGAGCGTTTTGGACTTTACAAAACGATCCGCTACAAAGGCTTTTTAAGTGGCTTTTATTGTCGCATTTATGTCGGATGGAAGCTTATGGATATAGCAGGGGCAAATGCCTTAAATTTTAAAGAGTTCACCCAGAAAGATGATAAGAAACATCTAAAAACGGTGTGGTGTATAAATCCATTTAAAAAAGTAAATCAAAAAGGAGAATAAAAAT
Organism: Campylobacter concisus ATCC 51562; assembly: GCF_000466745.1. NCBI lineage: Bacteria > Pseudomonadati > Campylobacterota > Epsilonproteobacteria > Campylobacterales > Campylobacteraceae > Campylobacter > Campylobacter concisus. Next base: position 115,647 of record NZ_ANNI01000001.1, read on the forward strand.
GGCAGCAAAATTTGGGGAGCGCGCGGGCAAAGCAGCACATCAACTGCTTGATGTGCGTCCGCAAGCGAGTGAGCGAGTATATCGCACTGCGATACGAGCGATGGCACATAGCGCATGCCAAAGACTAATTAAAGGAGAGAAAATATGAGTGCTAAATTCGGAGTAAACGTAACCGTCTCAGCTGAGGCAGCAAGACCAATAGCAGTAGAAAGTACTACACCTATTGGTATAGCAGGGTATGAAGAGGTGCTAGAGCCGGGCCTACATTTTTATATGACAACAGCAAAGGCACTTGAAGCTCTTGAAGCAAAATACAAAGCAAAAAAGGATGCGAGCCAAGCTTTTAAAAAAGGCTCTATTTATAGGGCTTTAAAAGGTATTGAAGATCAGGCCGTAAATACTCAAATAATTTTAAGTGTATTTACAAAAGATGACGATGAGGACACAAACGATGAGATCACGGAGTGCAAAAGTGCCGTCACAGCGTTTGCTAAGGCAAAATCACGCTTTGGTTATAGCCCAAATTTAATAATCGCGCCTGGCTTTAGCCATGAAGATGCGATTAAAGGCGAGATAGAAAAAATGGCAACCAGGCTAAAAGCAACTGGTATTGTAGATCTAAAAGCAGATGACGCAGCAGCAGCCATTGTTAAAATGGGCGATTTTGGTACAAATAGGCTAGTTGCCGCTTATCCAAATGTCAAGGTTTGGGATGATGAAACGAACGCTTATGTCTATGAGGGGCAAAGTGCGAGAATAGCCGGCATGATAGCCCATACAGATGGCGCAAGCGAGTTTGGATATAGCGACAGCTATTCAAACAGGGTTATGATAGGAATTTCGGGCACGCAAATAGACGTGGATTTTGAGTTAGGTGAAACTTGTACAGCTGATGAGCTTAGAGCAGCAAAAATTTCTACCATCATTAGAGAGAGTGGCTTTAGGGCTTGGGGTGGTGAAACGAGTGACCAAGATACTATTTGGCAAGATCTAGCACGTGTTAGGATATTTGATCGTATTTCGCAAGCTTGCCAAAAGGGAGTGCTGTTTGCGATCGATAGAAAAGCTAGTGAGCTTTATCATGCAAAAAGATCAGTTAGCGAGCTCCTTCGTCAGCTAGTTGGAGCAAAGGTACTTCTTGGATATGAGCTTAGCTGGAGTGCAAAAAACACCGACGCAACTATCACGGCTGGCAAATTTTACCTTGATGTCAGAATGCAAAACAATCCAATCGTTAAGCAGCTTACACTTGATTTTATCTACGTGGATAAATACGGTAGCGTTTTGATGGATGAGTTAAACAAATAAAGGAGATAAACAATGAAAAGACAAATTCCTCAAGTAATCCAAGAAGGTAACGTTTACATAGATGGCATCGGCTATCTTGGTGTAACAAAAAAGCTTAAGCTTCCCACAATAGAGTTTGAAATGATAGAGAGCAAAGGAGCTCTTAGCACAAATTACACAACTGGCATGCTAAAGGCAACAGAGGTTGAATTTACAGTTAGTGTGTTAGATAAAAACATGTGGGTAAATTTAGGACTAAACAGCTTTACCAATCGCATTCCGTGGCTTTTTAAAGCTAGCATTTTCCAAAGCGGCAAAAGTAAAACTGTGCCTTTTAGCGCAGCCTTTACTGGAGATATTATCAGTTATGAAGTATCTGAGTTTGAAAGCGGAAAAGAGCTAGAAGTTACTATTAAGCTATCAGCTCATTTTGTGGACATCAATGTGGATGGTGTGCCGATGGTGCTAAAAGATAGTGAAAATATGATATGCGTTATAGGCGGAGTTGATTATATGGCAGGGGTTCGCTCAAATTTAGGAGAGTGATTTTTATACTAAGCCTGCTTGTTTTACTTTGATATGTAGCCAAGCAGGCAAAAACAACAAAAAGGATACAGGAATGAAAGAGATAAAGATAAAAGATGAAATTTGGCAAATGCACGCACCAAAAGTAAGAACCATTAAGATGGCGGATGAAAATGGTGGTAGCGATATGGTAAAGACTATCTACATGATAGCTGCACTTTGCAATAAGACACAAGATGAAGTTGAAAATTTGGAGTTTAAAGAATTTATGTCTTTGCAAAAGGCGTTAAATGATTTTTTAGACGTAAGGGCGGAGTAAATAACGAAAATATCGCCCTTATAGCTCATGTTTTAGGCTATGGATATAGCGAGATAATAAATCTTAGTTTGAGTGATTTTAGTGAGTTTTTAGAAATTTCAGTAAAGATCTTAAAGGCTAAGAACGAGTTATAACTTCTTTGGTTTTACCTAATGCTAAGCCAGCGGTGCCAATAAGGCTGCCAAGTATCCCTAAGCCAAAAACTAAGGCAATAAGCGTTTCAAAAAAGCCACTTGGTGAAACGAAAAAGAATAAAACGATAAAAATAGGAATGATTAAAGCCATTTTAAATCCTTTTTAAAAGGGATTATATCGTATTTTAAAGGAAAGATATGGACAACGCACAAGTTGGTATTAGTATTGGTCTAGCGGTAAAAGGGCTAAGTAGAATATCAGAGCTAAAAAAAGGATTTGATGGTTTAAAAAGTAAGATAGCAGAAGCAAAAAAGGCCATAACATCTTTAGATAACACTAGGTTGTCAAATCTATCTAGCCAAATAAGAGAGAGCCAAAAAGCACTTTTAGGCGAGCTTACGACAAATTTTAGCAATCTTACAAACTCGGTAGCCATAGGAGTGCCAATAAAACTTGCCATTGATGATGAGGCGGCTTTTGCGAATGTAAAAAAATATGTTGATGATAGCGATGAGAACCTAGCTAAGCTAAAAAATGAGATGAGAGGGTTAAGCTCACAGCTTGGAGAGAGCTTTAGTAATATAGCTGACATTGCAGCTGGCGGTGGTAAGATAAATTTAGCTGGTGAGGAGCTAGTAACTTATACAAAGATGCTTGCAACTGGTTCAGTTGCATTTGAAATGAGTAGTGAAGCCTTATCAAAGGCGGCCAATAATATGAAAGTTGGCTTTAAGATGAACGATATAAAGGAGCTTAATAGCTTTTTTGATAGCGTAAACTTGCTCGACAATAAGGTTACTAATGCAAATGCTTCTGATATATTTGAGGCTACTTCGCTAACAGCTGCAAATGCCAGCTTAATAGGCCTAGATAGTAAAAGCGCTAGTGCCATAAGTGCTACAATGCTAAGTACTGGAAAAGCTAGTTCGGTCGTAGGCACTAGCTTAAATGCTCTTTACTCCACACTCTCAATGGCCGACAAAAAGGGTAAAAATTTTCAAGAAGCGCTAGCAAGCATAGGCATGGATGCAACATATCTAAAAACAGCCCTACAAAAAGATGCTGCTGGAGCTATAACTACATTTTTAGAAGCGATCTCTAGAGCCGATAAAGATAAGCAAGCAGGGCTACTTTATGATCTAGTTGGTGGAAATTTCAACGATGAGATAGCAGGGCTTGTAACAAATATCGATGCCCTTAAAGCAAATATCAAAATGGCACACTCGGATGAAGCCACAGGATCTATGCAGCGTGAGCTACAAACAAAGCTAAACACTACAAAAAGTGGTATCGAAAGGGTTACGCAAGCATGGAGAAATCTAGGTTCAAGCCTTGGAGAAACCTTTTTGCCACTTACAAATTTATTAGCTTCTATCTTGAGCAAGGTGGCTGGAGTGTTAAGCTCGCTAAATGAAAAATTTCCAAGACTAAGTGCCGTAGTTGTTAGCGCGGCAGCTGGCTTTATGATCTTTAAACCGGTGTTGCTTCTTAGCAAGATAGCACTTTTAAGTGTAGCAGATGGATTTTTGGGCGTTATAAGGGTAGTGAAATTTTTAAATCCTATGCTCTTAATAGCAAAGGTTAGATGGTTGGCTCATGCTGTAAGTATATCAAGTGCCACGCTAGCTGCCAAAGCTCATGCTTTTAGTATTTGGCTAGTTGGTGCAAGACTAAGAGCAACTCTAGCTATCACTACTGCTTATAGCGCTGCTTCAAAAGCCTTTGCAGCATCATGTGCCTTAATGCGTAGTGGCTTAATGGCAGCAACTCTAGCTATAAGGACTATGAAATTTGCTCTTATTAGCACAGGCATTGGTGCCATAGTAGTAGCTCTTGGCACAGCAGCGGCCTATCTTATGGAAAATTGGGACGAGGTAAAGGCATTTTTTGAGAGAATTTGGGAAAACGTCAAGCCATATTGGGAGAGCACGACAAAGTTTTTTAGTGATCTTTGGCAAGGAGTGAGCGACTTTTTAAGCGCTATTTTTGAGCCGGTTATTAAGATATGGAATGAGCTCTTTGGAGGTTTTTTTGATTGGATAGCTGAGAAATTTGGCTGGATAAACGACATGGTTAGTGAGGCCATTAAGGGGCTAAGTAGTGCTTGGAGTAAGACAAAAGAATTCTTTGGCTTTGGAAGTGATGAGCAAGCAAGTAGTGAGCTAAAGCCAAAAGATGATAGTGGTGGCTTTTTTAACTCTATTTTTGGCTCAGATAGTGATACTCACGCAAAAGAGGCTCCAGCTTTAGTGGCAGCTAGCCCAGGTGGCGGCGCCATCAACATTAGCTTTAATGGTGATTTTTTACTTAACTCAGATAACGGCAAATTTGACCTAGAGAGCTTTAAGGCTCAAATAGTAAAAGGCGTTAAAGACGCACTAAGACGTGATGAGTTTAACCGTAAAAATACTGATGTAAGGGGATAATATGGTGCTAAATCTTGGTGGGTTTAAATTTAGATGGGAGCAAACTAATAGTATCGATACCCAAACAGACTTTGGGATAAGCGAGCAAGAGCGTATACAAAACTATCCAGCCTTATTTAGTGCAAATTTAGGGAGCAGCACACTTAATATAGATGGTCAAACACTGCCATATCACGGCGACAAACAAGGCGCACTAAAGCCACTTTATGCCTTAGCCGCCTTACGTCAAAGCTTGCCGCTTACAAATGGAAATGGTAAATATTTTGGTCGCTTTGTTATAGTAAAAATCAGTGAAAAACAAGCTATTTTTACTCCAAATGGAGCATTTTTTACGCAAAGTTTTTCACTAGAGCTAAAGCGAGACTTTAGCTCATAACTTCGCAGATGAGTAAAACTCATCTTTGCGACCAAAGTTTAGCACTTTGGAAACGCACTAAAGACTAAGCTCGCCTGGTGCGAGCTAAATTATTGAAAAGGGATTATAATGGATAAAATTTACATAGCTAAAGACGGTGATAGGCTTGATACTATCACCTACAACCACTACGGACATCTAAGGTTTTTTGAGCAAATTCTAACTATAAACCCAAAGCTTAACACAACACTTCATGCAGGCGATAGGGTATTTTTGCCTGATATAAAAGAAACAGCGAAAGAGCAGGCAAAACTATGGTAAGAAAACCAGCTTTCAAGCTAGAAGCCAGCGGTAAAGATATAACAAACACCATCAGACAAAACCTAATAAGCTTAAGCTTTACCGATAAAGAGGGCAATGAAAGTGATGAAATCAGCTTTACCCTATTTGGCATATATGCAAAGCCAGTATTTGGAGATAAGCTTAAACTTTGGCTAGGGTATGAAAATGAGCTCTACCTTTGTGGTACTTTTAGCGTGCAAACAACTAGCGCAGACTACAAAACAAATACAACAGAGGTTAGAGCAACTGCTGTAAATTTTGCAAGCCCTGCAAAAGAGAAAAGACGTGTGAGCTGGGAAAATACAACGCTTTTTGGTATAGCTAAAAAGATAGCTAGCGCCAATGCACTATCTTTAAAAACAAGCGGTAGCGACCAAAACATAGCTTCTGTTATCCAGGATAATGTAAGCGACATAGAGTTTTTATATGATCTATGCGTCAAATTTGGCTTTTTAATGGCTGTTAAAAATGATAATATCATCATAACAGCTAAAGATGCCAAGGGTGATGCTAGCCAAACCTCAAATACTTCAAAAAACGAGAATTTGCCCACTTTTTCACTAAATTTAACTGATCTTTACTCGCTAGAGATCACTGAAGCTAATAGAAACTCTTATACAGCCGTAATAGTAGAGTGGCAAGATATTGAAGCTGGTAAGGTAAAAAGCATTAAGGTGGGAAGTGGGGAACAGGTATATAAGATGCAGATAGCTCAGCCAAAGAGTGATAATGAGGCCTTTAAACAAGCAGAAGCTAAACTTAACGAGTTACAACGCGGCGGAATAAATGGCAGATGTAGCTGCGAAGGGAAAAACATCATATCAGGTGGTAAGCTTAAATTTGGTGGAGTTCCTGGGCTAGAAGCAAATGAGTTTAGCATAAAAGAAGTAAGCCATAAGCTTAGTACGAGTGGGTATGAAATAGACATAGAGTTTGAGGGGTAAAAATCTCATTTTTTACATTAAGGTTAAAAATGAGAAATTTTTTTACGAAAAAAGTGAGATGGGTTATAACTCTACGATAACAATAAGCGATAAGGCTAAGGTAAAATCTGTGCACGGCGATAAAGGTGTCGATACTATAATGGTAGATAACGCCACTGTGGCCGAAAAGATCGAGGGCGGACACGGCGATGATAAAATTTACGTTAGAAACGGTGCTAGAGTAGAAGGCTACGTTACTGGAGATCTAGATAACGATACTATAAATATCAACGGTAATGCCAAAGTCCAAGGTGGCTTCATTGGTGCAGGTGCTGGAGCTGATGATAAAGTAAACATAAGTGGTAATGCCGAAGTAAGCAGTGCGTTTTTAAAACTAGGTGCTTCTTCGTATAACAGCGGTAAAACAACTGATAAAACTACCCTAAATGTGACTGGAGACGCTGTGATAGATGGCGTAACTATCTTGTCTGGTGACTCTTTGGGTAAGCAAGTTATGAATTTTCACCAAAATGGTGAAGCTAAAATCAAACAAATCAATGGTAGCAATAATAAAGATGTTATAGACATTAAGGGCGGAGACTTTACTATTGCAAATACTCTTCCTAATGGCAAGATATACGGTAATGGTGGAGATGATGAGATAAATATACATGATGGTGCTACAGCAAAAATCAAAGCTGATATGGGCGAGGGTGTTGACACTTTAACAGTAAGCAGTGCTACGCTTAAAGATTCTGTTGTTGAGATGGGCTTAGGCAATGATGAGGTAAATATCAATGCTGGAGCGACTATAGATGATGTTTCTATAAAAACTGGTGCGGACGTTGATACTGTAACAATTAAAAATTCCACTTTAAATCATACAGAGATTCTTACTGGTGCTGGAGTAGATACAGTAAATATTGAAGAAGGAATATCATTTGCTGATAGTACTATAAATACCGGAGCAGATAACGACATAGTAAATATCAATAGTGATATTACTGGAAACAACCAATCAAACATTAAAACTGATGCTGGTTCTGATACTATAAATATAGCTAGTGGCGTAACGCTCACTCGCACTGTTGTAGATATGGGTTCTGGGGAGGATACTATAGAGCTTAAAGGCAACAACGCTACTGATGACCGTATAACATTTAAGGGATCTACACTATATACTGACAATGTAGGTAATGCTGTTGATTATGTGGATAAAGTAACTATATCAAATACTACATTTATGAAAAGTGATGATGGTAGATTGTCTAGTGTAAGAACTGGCAGCGGAGGCGATGAGATTACGATCAAAGAAGGAACTGTTTTTCAAGATTTATCTTATATAGCTGCCGAAAATGGCAATGATAAGATAACTCTAGAAAGCGGTGCTAAATTTAATCAGGCCAATGTATATGCTGGTGCGGGTGATGATACAATAAACGTTAACGGAGCAGAATTTAAAGGCGACAGCGTATATAATCACAATGCTAGCATACACGGTGGAGCAGGAGACGATAAAATTTTCGTTAACTCTGGAAAATTTGATAATGCTAGAATAGAGGGTGATGCTGGTAATGACACAATCCATATCAAATCTGGAGCTAGATTTGAAAATGCTTCTATATATGGTGATAGCATAGATGGTCTAACGACGGGCAACGATACTATCATAGTAGACAAAGGTGCAACGCTAATTAATACAACTATAAACGGCGGAGCCGGATATGATACATTAAAAGTTGCTGACAATAGCATAGATTTTAGTCATGTAAGAAATATCGAAAGACTAGATATGACTAATGGAGAAAACACAAACTTAACTCTTACAGCTAGCAATGTTCAAGATATACTACGTGATAGTAATGAGAGTACACTAAGAATAGATGGTGACAAAGGTGATAGGCTAAAACTTACTGATGGTGGTTGGGACAATGGTCATCCAAGCTCAAACGAAGGCTATACTCTTTATAGCAATGGTACAACTACAATCGAAGTTCAAGATCAAATACACGTACTTTAATATCTAGACTTTTAATCCCAGAGGAAATTCCTTTGGGATATTCTTTCTTATCATTAAATTTTTATAAGTGTTTGTCTTTTTAGCATCAAATCTACAAAATTTTAGTTGTTTAAGTAGTTGGTATATTAAATTAGTAAGTCTGGATGATAAACAAAGACTGAAAATGGATTAAAATTTGGCGGTAAATGTAGATAAATTTACCGCCGTAAGGATAAATTATTTTCCAGTTGGGTCTAAGCCATTTAAGATGTAATTTACTTCATCATCACTTAGCTCATAGTGTAAAAATTCTTTATAAAATTTCTTTGTCTCAGCTGCTATATCTATATCTTTAAAAATTTCAGGATGTAATATCTTGGCCGCCCATAAAATTTGCAAAGCCCCCTCGGCGCCGTATCTATCCCAGCTAAAAACGCCAGTTGGATTTACGTAAACTCTTTTATTTTTTACGGCGTTAGTATCTGCGTAGATAGGGTTTTCATATATTTTTTTCAAAATTTCTGGAGCTTTGGCTCTGCCTATGATGATAACATCAGGGTTTATATTTGGTATCTCTTCTGCGTTTAGTTCAAGCATATTTCCAGCTTTTTGCACCGCATTTTGGCCGCCTGCGACCCTTATCCACTCGTCTATGATCGTATTTGTGCCGTCAACCTTAAATAAATTTTTGCCGTCGGCTATGTGAAGTACTTTTGGTTTATTGTATGATGGCGCGATCTTACCTATTTCGTTTTGCACTCTTTTAAGGTTGCTGTCAAAATACTCGTTAAATTTCTCCGCAATCTTCGGCGCTTCGCCTCCTATGACCTCGGCCATTATAGATACGCTTTTTTTCATATCCGCATGATTTGTAAATGACGGATAAAGCACGGTAAAGCCGTTTTTGGTTAGCTCTTCTTTATTCTTTTTATCGGCGGCTATGACAACGTCCGGGCTTAGTTTAATCAGCTCTTCTACCTGTAAATCTTTGCCGTTTACGCCGTTTGGGATGCTTGAAATTCTAGGATAAATGTGCGCAAACCATTTATTGTTTTTGATAAGATCGGTAGTCGCTACTATCTTGTCCGCACCGCCTAGCATTAATATGATTTGGTTGTTCGCATACCAAAGCGTAGCGATCTTTTCTACTTTTGCGGGGACTTTGACGATGTCGCCAGTGATGTCCTTGACATCTCTAAACTCAGCTGCATTAAGCAAAAGGCTTGCAAACAGCACCATTAAAGCCATGAAAAATTTTTTCATTTTTTCTCCTTATATTAAATATATATTTTTATATATAAGTGCTAATCATATATGTTATTGCCTTAATAAACAATATCTTTACAATATAAATTTATAATTTAGAGCTTTAAAATTTATGAGCGAATGTAGATTTTTATCTATTATTGATAGATTAAATTTATAGTAAGGGCTCCCCTTCTTGCACTGGGCAAAAAAGGGAGAAAAGAGAGATTATTTCTCAAAAGCCTTTTGCAAGCTAAATGGAAAAGCCTGATAGCCCATCGCATTTGTCATCTTTATCTCGATGCTAGGCTCTTTTGCGCCCCACTCAAACTCATCGATGTGCGGGCTAGGAAGTCCTACTGGGCGACCTTTTGCGATGTCAAACTGCATACCAGCAACGGCTGAATAGACCATCACGCTATCAAGGTCATCTTGATACTGCGTAAGGCTAGTAACCGAACTATACCACTCTTTGCCACGCTCTTTGCCGTACTCCCAAATTTGCTCAACAGTCTTTTTCTTTTCATTTATCTTATAAACGACTGCGCGAGAGTACTTCATGCCAGCGATGGCTGGTTGCTCCATGCCCCTTGTGTCGCCGTTGTCAAAGACACTTAGATAAATTTCGCCTTTTTTAGACTTGCTATCTATCCTAAATGCAGTGTGCTGCGTCCATTGCCAGTCAAAGCCACCTTTGTCGCTCTCGTATCCTGGGCATTTTGAGTATTCATCTTCGCAGACTATTTTGTTGCCTTTGCTATCAACTGGCTGAAGGAGTTTATCTTTAAATTTATCGCTCCAGCCCTTGTGAGCACCCATGATCCATTTTACTTGTTTATCGCGGCCGATCTTGATAACTGCGTCTTGGTGGCGGCTTGAAATGATGATGCTATCATCGCTTGGGTCATAATCCACGCTATTTACATGAGCCCAGTTACGTCCGGGACCAGCGCCAACTATATCGCCCCATTTATCATGCGTATCCATAGACTGAAGCTCATCAGAGCTTGCAGTGTGGCCTGCTTTTTTAGCGTCGATATTTAAGCAAACCGCACCTTGATCAAGCGTTTTTAGCACGATGTCGCGGTAAGGATCGAGAATTTCATATAGTCTAAAGTCATCAACTACGTTGCCATCTCTGTCAAGCTCAACGATCACGTCGCGCACTGTTCTTACATTTTTACCATCAGCTCTTTTATAATCAGCATTTGCCACGCGCAAGAAGTAGTGTCCGTTTTGTGCTACGTCCATTGAGTGAGAGAAGTCGTTGTAGCTAGCTGGTAGCTCGCGGTTAAAAATTTCTCTACCCATGATGTCGTATTTTGCGTATCTTTGGCCATATCCCCAAGTCATAGCGCCGTCGTCATTTTGCTTAAAGCCCATCATAACGCCAGCGTGAAATGGCTGTTTTAGATCATAAATTTTGCTTGGCTCAAGATACCATCTAACCTCGCCTTTTGTATCAAGGATGAAGTTATTTGGGCTGTAGTTCCACTCGATCGCACCACCAGCTGGGTTGTTCCACACGACTTTTGTGCCCTTGCCTGTTTTATTTACAAAGTTATTTACGTAGTAGAGGCGGTTTGCAAATTTAGCGCTTGCTGGCTTAGTAACTTCGATCTTATCAAATAGTGCACCCTTTTGATTTGGCGTGCCAGCGCTCTCTAGGTAGATAGCTGGGGCGTAAATTTTATAGCTCTCTTTTATATGCTCAGTCTTGCCTTTGTAGCTCTTGTCGTACTCGACTTCAACGGTATTTTGATAGTCAGGATACATGCCAAAAACTGGGATACCGCCATGTGTGCGAAGATGCTTATCAGCCACTTTGTAGCTTATCACCTGACCGCCTTGTTTTGGCACGATGGTTACTTTTGCATTGCTTAGTGTGTAGCCACCATTTTTGATGACTGCTGTAAGTGGGGCAGTGTCGTACGGATTTACCACTACTTCGCCTATTTGCCCAGTGATAGCATAGTCTAGCTTAGCCCCGCTTGGACCGCCTATCGCAAAAGCGCTTGAGCAAAGCACAGAAGCTAGCGCAACACAACTCAAAGTCTTTTTCATAACATCTCCTTTGGATAAATTTTATAAACTCTACTCATAAAGCTTATAAAATTTAGAAAAAGCCTTGGAATGCCCAAGGCTTAAAATAGGTAAAAGGAGTAATAAAAAATATTGCGTCCTTCGTAATTGTAATAAAACCTTATAACATAAAAATCACGATAAACTTTATAATGGCTTAAAATCTAAATTTATATTAAAAATTTTTACCTTTTTGGACCTTAAGCTAGCATTTACGCTTTAGCACTTATAATCAGCCCCAAACAATGGAGTAAAACTTATGACACTAACTTACAATGCAAAGAAAATTTATGAAAATTGGTTTGATTCAAAAAGTGAGCTTGAAGAGAGCAATGCTAGCTTTTTAGAGGATTATTTAAATTTTTTAGGCGATATTGGTGAAGTGATAAATATTGATGAAAAAACAAGACTTTCGGTTATCATCGCCTCTCTTTGCGTGAGTAAAGGTGCAAAAAGCTCATTTAAAAGCTTCGTTAGGGCTGCTTTAAATGTAGGTATATCAGCAAAAGAGATAAGAGAAATTTTATATCAAGCAGTGCCTTATGCTGGGCTTGGTAAGGTAGAAGATTGTATATTTTTAGCTGATGAAATTTTTAATGAGCGCTATATAGAGCCTGAAAATATGCCTAAAAAATCAAGAGAAGGCAGAGGTGAACGAGGCCTTGAGATACAAAGAAAACTTTTCCCAGCGGTTGATAAATTTATCGCATCAATGCCAAATGATCAAAAACATATAATGGAGTTTTTATCGCAAAACTGCTTTGGTGATTTTTATGCAAGAGATGGGCTTAGTTTAGAGCTTAGGGAGCTTTTGACATTTGTCTATATCACGACTCTTGGCTTTGCAAAGCCACAGCTTTTAGGGCACATTGCTGCAAATTTTGGCATCGGCAACGATAGAGCTAAACTAATAAGCGTTGTTACGACACTTATACCATTTATAGGCTATCCGAGTGCTTTAAACGCATTATCAGCAATAAATGAGATAAGCTCTAGTAAAAATTAAATTTTTAATCAATGCGATATTTTATAAATTTCAGCCAAAATTTATTCTAGCGTTAAATTTGCGGTTGAGCTTGGTTGTAGAATAACTCAAAATAAATCATCTAAAGGAGATTATCATGAGTTTTCTATCTAAATTTAGTAAGGCTATCTTTGCTGTTGCGGTGGCTGGAGCGATTAGTGCTAGTGCATTTAGCGAGGGCGAGGACTACGTCAAGCTTGAAAAGCCACTAAGCGCGGGACAAAATACGCTAGTTAAAATTTTTAGCTACGCTTGCCCATTTTGCTACAAGTACGACAAGAGCGTCACTCCAAAGGTAGTTGAGAAAATTCCTGGACTAAAATACGAACCATTTCATCTAAAGACAAAGGGCGATTATGGCGAGGTTGCGAGCAAGGTTTTTGCTGTGCTTATCGTCATGGACGAGGCAAAAGGTGTCGGCTTATTTGATGAAAATTCGCTATTTAAAAAGGCTAAATTTGCCTACTACAAGGCTTATCACGACAAAAAAGAGCGCTGGGGTGATGGCAAAGATGCTGAGGGCTTTTTAAAGACCGGACTTGAGGCTGCTGGCGTTAGTAAAGCGGACTACGAAAAAGAGCTGGCTAATCCAAAAGTGACTGAGCTACTTAAAAAGTGGGATGAGAGCTACGATGTGGCAAAAATTCAAGGCGTACCAGCATTTGTCGTAAATGGCAAATACCTCATCATGACAAAATCAATCAGCTCGCTTGATGGTATGGCAGCACTCATTGAAGAGCTTCTTAAAAAATAAGGCGTCAAATGAGCTTTTTTAAAAAAATGGCTAAATTTCAAGACTCACGCATCTCTTGGGCGATCTTAGTCTTTGTGAGCGTCGCGCTTGTCGTTATCGCGCACTCGCTCTTTCAAAACTACGCCTATATGCCACCTTGTGAGCAGTGCGTCTATATACGTTTTGCATTTTTATGTATGGCGCTTGGTGGCGTAATCGCTATGATAAATCCTAAAAATTTACTATTTGCTCTAATTGGCTACGTCTTTGCCTTTTGGGGAGCAGTGCAGGGCATAATGTATAGCGTAAAGCTAGCCAAAATCCACGATGCGGTGCATGGCGATGATCCTTTTGGTGTGCAGGGCTGCTCTACTGAGCCACACTATCCATTTGGCTTACCACTTGAGAAGTGGGCGCCTGACTGGTTTATGCCAACGGGAGACTGCGGATATGACAGCCCTATGGTGCCTGATGGCGTGGTGCTAAGCGATCTGCAAAAGAGCATAGTGGATCTTTATGCAGATGGTTGGTATCTTGTGCCGTCTTCTAAATTTATGTCTATGGCTGATTGCACGCTACTTGGATTTGGTGTTTGTTTTGTAGTGCTTGCACTTATGCTTGTTTCAAAGCTTTTATCCTTTTTAAAATGAATTTAGTTAGCCCAAATTTGGGCTAACTTAGGATATACTGCGCGTATGGGTATTAATTTAAAATCACAAAATATTAAAATCTACGCCATCATCTTGCTTGCTAGCCTTTTTGTAATACTTCTTGGGCTAAATATTTATAGCAATGCAAAAGAGAAAATCATAGAACTATCTGATAAAAACAACATAGCAGTTAGCAAAAATATCGTAAACAACTTTCAAATTTGGCTTGATGAGCGTATAAATTCACTCATTCGTGCGTCAAAATTTATACAAAATGCAGGCATCGTATATGACGATGAAAAGATAGCCGGCTTTATAAAGCTCTTTAAGCAAAACGCGAAAGAATTTGATCTAATGCAGCTTTTAAGGGATGATGGAGAAATTTTTGTAGATGGAGAGAAAATTTTAGAAGAAGTTATGCCAAAGAGCGAAAGAACAGGGCTTATCTGGTATGTGGAGACAAAAAATACAAATGCCCCAAGCGTAAATTTCATGCAAAAACATAAAATTTTAAAAGGCTCAACTCTAAATTTATGCGTTCCAGTCACAAAACAAACGAAATTTAAAGCAGCACTTTGTGGCGTCGTGCGTATAGAAAATATCTTTAACAGCATTAAAAATTTTAGCCTTGCGCCAAATTCTTACTCATTTTTGGTGACTCATAGCGGTGAAATTTTAACATCGATACCTGATCTTGCTTTAAAAAAAGAGATCGAGGAGAAATTTAAAGAGTTGTTTTTAAAAGATGAAGACATTACAAGCTTAAAAATAGGACAAAATTTAATCCAAGTAGCTGAGATACCAACGATAAATTGGTTCATAGGAGCTGGCACAAATAACGAAGAGGAAATTTCAGCTTTAACAAAAGAAGCTTTAAAAAATGCTCTAAGCTTACTTTTTGCCTTCGTTGCGCTCACGTTTTTGGCAAACATCCTTCATAATTTTATGTATAACAAGATAAAAAAGATACAAGATGAGTATGAAACTTTGCTAACTCATAGAGCCAAAATGAGTGAGGCTGGCGAGCTAATAAGTGGCATCAATCATCAATTCATTCAGCCAGTAAATTCGCTAAAACTAATGCTAAGCTCGTGCATAATGTTAAAAAAAGAAGGCAAATTAAGCGACGAGGAGCTAATAAATTTGCTTGAAAAAGGACAAAGCTCGGTCAAACTTCTTTCAAGTACTATTGAAATTTTTAGAAATTTTTACAAAAGCGCTGAAAATGTGAGCGAATTTGAGGTACAAACAAGTGTTAAAAATCTAATAACTCTCATGCACACAGAGCTAAGCCGTGCAAATGTTAGTGTAAAATTTAGCGGCTTTAACGAACAAAAAGTTCGTCAGATAGAAAATATAATCCAACAAATTTTACTAATCCTAATACACAACGCAAAAGACTCACTTGTCGAAAGCTACAAAGATGAGCCGCTAAAACGTATCATCGAGATAAAATTTAGAAGCTTTGAAGATAAATGCTACATCGGAGTTTATGACAATGGAAATGGCGTAAGCGAGCAAATGAGCGAGAAAATTTTTACTTGGCTAAATACCACCAAAAAGCAAGGAAATGGCATAGGACTTTATTTTGCTAAAAAGCTAGCACAAGAAAAGCTAAATGGTGACGTAAGACTCGTAAATAACGCAAAGCCAACGGTGTTTGAGTTAAGTTTTGATATAAATTTAAAGGACTAAAATGCAAGAAGTCTTAGAAATTTTAAAAAAGACGTCCGTCTTGGTAGTCGAAGATGATGATATGGCAAGAGAGCTTATTATTAGCGGGCTTAAACCTTATTGCGAGCAGGTAATTGGTGCTTGTAATGGACAAGATGGCGTGGAGAAATTTAAAAAGCAAGGCTTTGATATCGTGATGAGTGATATTCACATGCCAGTGCTTAATGGCTTTGAGATGATGAATGAGATGAAGCGCACAAAGCCGCACCAAAAATTTATCGTCTTTACCTCTTATGATAGCGATGAAAATTTGATAAAAAGCATGGAGGAAGGGGCGATGCTCTTTTTAAAAAAGCCTATTGATATGAAGGATCTTAGAGCAATGCTTATTAGTTTAAGTTTTGAACGAGATGAAAAGCTAGTTTATTTAAGCGATGAGGTGAGTATAAATTTAAAAAGAGAGAAAATTTATAAAAACGGTATTGAAATTTATCTTAGCTTTTTGCAAAATAAGATATTTTGGCTCTTTGCTTATAACCTAAATAAGCTAGTTACTTATGAGATGATAGAAGAATTTGTCTATGAAAGCGATGTTAGCAAGGCGGCTATCCAAAATGTGATACTTCGCCTAAAACGCGAGCTTGGTGTGAAATTTAAAAATATCAGCGAGAGTGGATATATTTTAATCACAAAATCTGAATGATTTAAAATTATCGCCACCTTGTACCATAGTACAATATACAAAAGTAATTAAATATACTAAAATACCGACAAATAAAAATAAGGAATAAAGATGGCAGCAGTAGCTGGTATAGTTAAAAGTGTTTCATCTGATGTTATAGCGATAGACCAAAATGATCATGTAAGAGTTTTAGACGTAAATGATAAAGTATATATCGGAGAGGCTATAAAGGGCGAGAGCGAAAGTGCAAGCATTACAATCACTGCAAATGATGGACAAGATATATCAATAAACGGATACGATACTCTTTGGCTAGATAGTAGCGTAGTAAGCGATGATATTGGCGAGTCTAGCATAGATACTGACGCATTGTTTAAAGCGCTTCTTGGCAATGATTATGTATCTATTTTAGATCATATAAATGAAAAAGTAGATGATATCCTTAGCGCAACCAATTTAGAGCAAGAAGAGCCAAATGATGAGGCTAGTGTAAGTATTAGTTTTAATGAAATAGATCCAAGTTTAATAAATGAGCATGGATTAAGAGAAGATGATCTTTTAGCTAAAATAAACGAACATAAAGATGGCGATAAGCAGATAGATCCTAGCTTTGAGCATACAAATCTTAACGCAACTACGATATATATAGATATCGATAACGACTTAAATAAACTTTCATAAATTTGAGCTTTTTGCTCAAATTTCTTCTGTTTTAAAAAACTCAAATTTATCTAATATCCTCTATAATAAGCCAAAAATTTCAAAGGAAAACGATGAAAAAAATTCTAATCATCGCAGGCTCTTGCAATAGTGGCACAGCTGGGCTACAAGCAGATATAAAAACATGTGCTAGGCTTAATTGTTATAGTGCAACAGCAGTAACTTCTTTGGTCGCTGAGACTACGGATGCCGTAAAGAGTGTAGTTTGCTTAGAGCCTAGTTTTGTCAAAGATCAGCTAAATACGCTTGCGGAAGAATTTAGCTTTGATGCGATTAAGATAGGTATGTTATTTAGTGAAGAGATTATGGAAGTGGTGCTTGAGTTTTTACTAACTCAAAATACCAAAGTAGTGCTTGATCCAGTTTGCGTCTCAAAAAGCGGACACAAGCTTATAAAAGATAGTGCGGTGGCAAAACTAAAAGAGCTAATGAGCTTAGCTACAGTAACTACTCCAAATTTAGATGAGGCAAATGTGCTTTTTGGTGATGATTATAAAGATTTGCCTTGTGACGTCATCGTAAAGAAACATATCAGTGAAGATAGCAGTATAGACACACTTTATAAAAAAGATGGCTCACTAAGGAATTTTAAAACCCCACTTGTTAATCCGCTTGTAATGAGTGGGACTGGTTGTAGCTTTTCAACTGCACTTGCTTGCTTTTTAGCAAAGGGCAAGAGCTTAGAGGAGTCTATACAACTTTCAAAAGAGTATATTTGCTCTATTATAAAAGAGAGCATCGATACAAAACTTGGTAAAAATCGCCTACTTTGGCATGGAGCGAAGTAAAATTTATCCCTCTGATCTTTGCACGGCAGCTGAGTGAGTGATGATGTCGTGCAGATTTAGTTTGTCTTTTCTAAAAAAACAAAGGCAAAGTCCAAGTATGCTAAAGCCAGCAAAGGCAAAGCAAATTTGGCGCAAGATGGTGTGAGAAAAGCTTAGTTTTCTGCCAGTTTTTAGGTTTATCAGATAAATTTCTTGTGCTTTATAGCCTGGAGTTTGTGCTTTTATGCTAAAAAAAAGGCACATTATAAGTGAGATCAAGCTATTTGCACCAAAAATGGCAATTTGGTTATGCAAAAATGCCTCTTTGCCATCAAGCACAAGATATGTTGTCGCATAAAATATAGGCATACCGATGATAAAAAGATCTATGATAAATGCCTTTGCTCTAGCCCAAATAGGTGCGATTTTTGCCTTTTGTTTTGCCAACTCAATTTCCTGTATTTATGTAGATACGGCTAAATTTCTCCCAGTCATATAGATAGACTAGGTTGTCGCTCTCGCCGCTATCATGCGTGACGCAGAGCATAGTAGAGGCGCGTGAGACCTTGCACCAGTGATTATAGAGATCAAGTTTTTTGATATCGCTTTCTAGTACACCAAAACAGCTTATATATTCATAAATGCTAAGATCAAAAAAGCTCTTATTTTTGGTCTTTAGCAAGCATTTTTTGCTATTTTCTTGCATTAAATTAGCTCTACGCCTTTGCCATTTACTACTTCGCCGATCACGTAGCCATCGCTGCTAGCTAGGACAGCGTCAACGTTTTCTTTTGGCACAACTAATATCATGCCAACGCCCATGTTAAAAGTCCTCATCATCTCACTTTCTTCTACTTTTTGAGCGATGATTTTAAAAATTTCAGGCGTTTTTATAGCACTTTTTTGTACCTTTGCACCAAGTCCAGCAGGAAAGACGCGAGGTAGGTTTTCAACTATGCCACCGCCAGTTATATGCGCCATTGCTGTGATCTTATCTTTTAAACTTAAAAAGTCGCTCACGTAAATTCTAGTTGGCTCAAGAAGTACGTCGATGAGCTTGCGCTCACCCACTTTTTCATCAAATTTTAGTCCAAGCTCGCTTACCACTTTTCTTGCAAGAGAGAAGCCATTTGAGTGCAGGCCGCTGCTTGGAAGTGCGACTAAAACATCACCAGCTTTTACAAATTTGCTTCTGTCGATCTCGTCAGCCTCGGCGATACCAACGGCAAATCCAGCAAGATCGAAGTCGCCTTTTTCATACATCGACGGCATCTCGGCTGTCTCACCGCCTATCAGCGCACACTGGGCTTTTTTGCAGCCATTTGCGATGCTTTTTACCACCTCTTTTGCACTCTCTATCTCAAGCTTTGCAGTCGCGTAGTAGTCGAGGAAAAAGAGCGGTGTGGCGAAGTTGCAGATGAGATCATTTACGCACATTGCGACTAGATCCTCGCCCACGCCGTCAAATTTCTTAGCGTCGATAGCTAGGCGAAGCTTTGTGCCAACGCCATCAGTCGCTCCCAAAATAGCTGGACTTTTATATCCGCTTGGTAGTCTGACTGCTCCTGAAAATGATCCAATGCCACCTATAACATTTGGTGTTTGCGTAGATTTTACGAAAGGCTTTATCGCCTCAACAAAGCTATTTCCAGCATCTATATCCACTCCAGCATCTTTATAGCTTATCATCTTTGCCCTTTTTTGTAATTTTCTAAAACTTTAGCCAAAAGTTGCTAAAATTGTCATCAATTTTCAAAAATGGAGTGAGTTTGCAGAAATTTCCAAACGCTTATGTCATTACAGGCTCTATTGCTAGCGGTAAAAGCACGGCTATAAATTTGCTAAAAGAACGAGGCTTTAGCGTGATTGATGCGGACGTGATCGCTCATGAGCAGCTTGAAATTTGTAAATGTGAGATAGTGGAAGTTTTTAAAGAGCAAATTTTAGACGAAGCTGGCAAGATCGATCGGCAAAAACTTGGTGCCATTGTTTTTAATGATCTAAAAAAATTAAAAATTTTAGAGCAAATTTTGCATCCAAAGATAAAGGAAGAAATTTTATCTCGCGCTACGAAACTTGAGTGCTTGGGGCAGGTTTATTTTGTTGATATCCCTTTATTTTTTGAAAAAGAGGATCGCTACGCTGAGTTTAAAAATGTAGCAGTGATTTATGCGCCAAAAGAGCTTTTGCTAAGCCGCTTAATGAACCGAAACGGTCTAAAATTAGAAGAAGCAAAAGCAAGAGTGGAGCTTCAGATGGATATCGAGCAAAAGCGAAAAAAGGCAAATTTTATAATAGATAATAGTGGCGATAAAGAAAATTTAGAGCACGAACTAGAGAAATTTCTAAGGCAAATTTGTGGCTGAGTTTATATAAATTCGGCAAAAAGTAGAGCAATTTTAAAGGAAAAATAATGCAAGTTTCAAAGTACAACGCTAGCGGTAATGATTTTGTCATATTTCATACATTTTTGAGCAAAGACAGAAGCGAGCTAGCAAGGCAAATTTGTAGCCGAACAAACGGCGTGGGAGCTGATGGGCTTATTGTGCTTTTGCCTTACGAAAAGGGCGTGAAATGGGAGTTTTACAATAGTGATGGAAGTTACGCTGCGATGTGTGGCAACGGCTCGCGTGCGGCTGCTAGATATGCCTATCTAAACGGCCTTGTTAGTTCAAGCGAATTTACCTTGCTAACTGGCAGCGGCGAGGTGATGGCAAGTGTGAAAGATGAGTGCGTCGAGGTCGTGCTAACAAGTCCAAAAATTTTAAGCGAACCGCTAAATGAAGGTGGCAAAACTTGGTATTTTTACGATACTGGCGTGCCTCATCTTGTAAATTTCACGCAAAATTTAGATGAATTTGACGTCAAAGAGTGCAGGGCGCTTCGTCAAAAATACAATGCAAATGTAAATTTAGCCAAATTTGATGGCGGAGTTTTAAAAGTAAGAACCTACGAAAGGGGCGTGGAGGACGAGACGCTAGCTTGTGGCACTGGCATGGCGGCTTGCTTTTACGGCGCTACTTTAAATTTAAACGCAGCGCAATGCCTAAAAGTCTATCCAAAAAGCGGCGAGGAACTTGGACTTAGGCTAGAAAACGGCAAAATCTTATTTAGCGGAGCGGTGAAACACTGCTTTGATACGAGTATTGAAATTTAGCTATTTTGGCTGCTGGTAGTTAAATTTGGTTAGTAGTTTGTAAAAGTCGCGGGTAGTAAATTAAAACAAAGAGTTTTATAGAGTTTTTGTTATTAAATTTTAAAGTGTATAAAAAAGAAGATCTCCGCCGAAGCGGAGAAAAGGTGTTATTTCAAAGCATCTTTTGCTTGTTTTGCAAGTGCCGCAAATGCCTTCGCGTCATTCATAGCTAGATCAGCTAAAATTTTTCTATCAAGTTCGATCTTAGCTTTATTTAAGCCGTTGATGAATCTTGAATAGCTAATGTCGTTTAGTCTGCAAGCTGCGTTGATACGAACGATCCATAAACGTCTAAAATCACGTTTTTTCTGGCGTCTGTCGCGGTATGCGTAAACTAAACTTCTCTCTAGTTGCTCTTTAGCTTTTCTAAAATGTTTGTGTCTAGCACTGAAAAAGCCACGTGCTAGCTTTAAAACTTTCTTATGGCGTCTTCTTCTAACTACGCCTGTTTTTACTCTTGCCATATTTATCCTTTTACAAATTGGCGCTCACAAAGTGAGTCTTGCCCCTAAATTTGGGGGAGTTTGAATGACTTTTTTGTCAAAAACTTAAATCTACGCTGCTTTATACGCCGAGCATTTTGCGAACGGCTGAGACGTTTGTGCTATCCACGTAGTGTGGGCCACGAAGGTCTCTCATACGCTTAGTAGGTTTTTTTGTTAAGATGTGGCTTCTAAAAGCAGAGCCTCTTTTTATCTTATTTTTACCTACTTTAAAGCGCTTAGCAGCACCGCGAACGGTTTTCATCTTTGGCATGCTAATCCTTTTTGAAATTTTATACGCAAGTGCGTAAGTTTTGGATTATAGCGAAAAATCCTTTAGAAAATTTAAATTTCACTTAGACAAAATTTGCAATAAATTTACATTAAGCTTAAAGAAATTTTAAAATTTATAATTAAATTATTAAATTTGGCGTATAATCACATAAAGAAATTTTATTTTACTAAAGGAGTAAAAATGAAAGGCAAAATTCTTGCATCAATCGTCGCTATGAGTGCGATTTTAGGCACAAGTAGCTTGGCATGCACTACTATTTTAGTAGGAGATAAAGCTTCAAATGACGGCTCCATGCTGGTTGCCAGGAGCGCAGACAGCAAGGCTGTAAAGGCACAAGTCTTTTTAATCCATCCAGCAAAGAAAAACCAAACTGGTATGCATAGCTCAAAAGCCCATGACGGCGCAAATGACTTTACATATCCACTTCCAAAAGATGGCATGAGATACACAACTGTTGCAAATTCACACACAAAGCTTCACGGAGCGGTCGGCTACAATGAGGCTGGTGTTGGACTAAGCGGCACTGAGACCATCTACGCAAAAGATGAGCTTTTAAAGATCGACCCATATAACGAAGAGAGTGGCATCACCGAAGATGACATCCCAGACGTACTTTTGCCACGTATGAAGAGTGCAAAAGAGGGCGTTAAGCTCCTTGGCGAGATAGTTGAGACAAAGGGCGCTGGAGAAGGCTTTGGCGTAGTATTTATTGACGCAAACGAGCTTTGGTACTTTGAAACAGGCACAGGCCACAAATGGATCGCCACAAAGATCGCTCCAGATGAGTATTTCGTTACCGCAAACCAAGGCAGACTTCAAAACTATAAAGAGAATGATCCAAATTTCATGGGAGCAAAAGATGTCATCAAATTTGCGATCGATAACAAGACTTATGACCCTGCAAAAGATGGCGAATTTAACTTCACAAAGGCTTATACAAGGGATGATGAAAGAGATGTGACTTACAACTACCCACGCGTTTGCTGGGTGCAAAGCATGTTTAACCCAAGCTTAAAACAAGACTTCGCCGATGGTCAGAAATTCCCAGTATTTTTAAAACCAGAGAAAAAACTAAGTGTTGAAGATCTAAAAGCTGCGATGAGGGCCCACTACAACGGTACTGCGTTTGATAACTACGCTAGCAAAGATGAAGATAAGAAAAACGTCTACCGCGCAATAAGCGTCTTTAGAACATACGAGTCTCACGTCATGCAGGTGCGCCCATGGCTACCAAAAGAGATTGGACGCGTAACTTACGTCGCTCTTGGTATGGCTGATCTTAGTGTTTATTTGCCGTATTACGAGGGGCTTGATGGCTTTATAAAAGGCTACTCAGATGGTTCATACGACGCTGATGACACCTCAATATATTGGGTTTATAGAAAGCTTCAAACCCTTGTGATGACTGACTATGAGAAGTATTCGCCAGTGGTAAAAGAGGCCTACGCTAAATTTGAAAAAGAGTTGGCGGTAAAACAGGCTAAATTTGAAGATGAGTACATGAAACTTTACAAAAAAGATAAGAAAAAAGCGGACAAACTCCTAAATGAATTTAGCCAAAAGACAATGCAAGAGGCAAAGGAGCTAACTCAGGAGCTTACAAATAAGGTCTTTACTATGCTTACAGCTGATATGGACGCTAAGCTAAAATCCCTAAATAAAGGCAAAAAAGACTAAAAACTCTGGGCGTGAAATTTGGTAGCGCCCAAACTTTAAACAAAAATTTGGCAAAGAGCGTTTATAATGCGACAAAAATTCACTACAAAGGAAAAACGCTGATGCCTTGTCCCATGCGTAAAGCTCATTAATCTTGGCAAAAAACATATCAGCGATTTTCAAAAAACACGCAAATTTTTAAACGATTTTACATTTTTTCACATTGAGATAAATCCATTTTTGCTAGCGGGTCCGCTGCATTGTAATTGCATCTTTAATAGCAAAGCTAAGCAGTGTTTGAAATTTGGCAAGGATCTTTTCAGTAGGGTTTTTTATAAATTTTACTTTAGTTTAAGAAGAAGTGGGTGTCATCCGCCGTGTTTGAGGTGATTAAATTTATTGTTTGAGCTGTGATAGTGAAAATTTGGCTTTTGGTGGCAGAAGGGGTTTCTACTTACGAAGCGTCGCCCCTTCCGCCCCCAAACCCCCACCTACCCCACTGCACGTTCAAGGTTGCTGTGCAGGGCACAGATTTAATTTAAAAATAGAAATTTAAAAAGGATAAAAATGATAAAAAGTTATGTTTTAGGTTTTCCAAGAATCGGAGAAAAAAGAGAGTTGAAGCGCGCATTAGAGGGCTTTTGGGCTGGTAAAGATGGCTTTAGCGAAGAGAATTTGCAAGAGACTGCAAAGACACTTCGCCACAGACACTGGAAATATCAACAAGACGCTGGCATTTCGGCTATTAGCGTTAATGATTTTTCATTTTACGACCTAATGCTTGATAACATCATCGCTTTTGGCGCTACACCTCCAAGATTTGCAAATTTAAGCGGTTTGGAGCAATATTTTGCTTGCTCAAGAGGCAACAAAAACGGCGTTGCAATGGAGATGACAAAGTGGTTTAACACAAACTACCACTACATCGTGCCAGAGCTTAGTAGCGAGAGCAAATTTAGCCTAAAAGCGGACAAAATTTTAAATGAGTACAAAGAGGCAAAGTCTAACGGCGTAAAAGGCAAGGTAAATTTAATCGGCCCTATCACATTTTTGGCTCTTTCAAAGACTACTGATGGCAGCTGCCCATTTAAGCACCTTGACGCACTTGTAGGCGAGTACAAAAAGCTACTTGAGCAAATTTCTAATCTTGATGATGAAATTTTAGTGCAGTTTGACGAGCCGATCTTTGTAACTGACAAGAATGAAAGCGACCTTTTGCCACTTATCACAAAGGTTTATAACGAGCTAACAGGCGTTGCAAACAACATCAAGATCGTGTTTGCGACATATTTTGAGCATGCGATCAAGGCAGTTAGCGAAGTGGCTAAAACTAAAATTTACGGCATCGCACTTGACTTTATCCATGGCAAGAGAAATTTCGAAGCACTTGAGACTATCAAAAATAGCCACTTGACACTATTTGCAGGCGTGATCGATGGCAGAAATATCTGGAAAAGCAATATCGATGAGAAAGTAAAACTTGTTCGTGAAATTTCAGAGAAAATAGGCGGCAAAGACTTTTACATCGGCACTTCGTGCTCGCTTCTTCACGTACCATACACGCTAAAATATGAAGAGAATTTAAACCCTGAGATCAAAAGCTGGCTAAGCTTTGCGGTTGAGAAGCTTGATGAGATCAAGATCATCACAAAACTAGCAAACGGCGAGAATCTAAACGATGCTGAGGCAAAAATTTATGAAGAAAATAAAAATGCCGTTAAAACTCGCGCTACTTCAAAGCTCATCCACTCTGAAAGCGTTCAAAACCGCGTTAAAAATTTAAGCAAATTTGAGCGTGATGAGAAATTTGAAGACCGCATCAAAATTCAACGTGAAACGCTAAAATACGGCATATTGCCAACAACAACTATAGGCAGTTTCCCTCAAACGGTTGATCTTCGCGTGCTTCGCCAAAATTTCAAAAAAGGCGAGATCGATGCGGCTGCTTATGAGGCAGGCATCAAAAAATATATCGACGAGTGCGTGAAATTCCAAGAAGATATCGGCCTAGACGTGCTAGTACACGGCGAGCCAGAGAGAAACGACATGGTCGAATATTTTGGTGAGCAGATTAGCGGATATGCATTTAGCCAAAATGGCTGGGTACAAAGCTACGGTAGCCGCTGCGTTAAGCCACCACTTCTCTTTGGTGACGTAAGCCGTCCAGAGCCGATGACTGTTAAGTGGATGAAATACGCTCAAAGCATCACAAAACACGTAATGAAGGGCATGCTAACTGGACCTGTAACGATGCTAAACTGGAGCTTTGTGCGTGATGACTTGCCAAGAAGTGAGGTGGCAAAACAGCTTGCGCTTTGTATCTATGACGAGATCGCAGACCTTCAAAATGCAGGCATCAGAGTGATCCAAGTCGATGAGGCAGCGTTTAAAGAGGGCTATCCACTAAGAGCTGAAAATATCCCAGCTTATGAGAAATTTGCGGTTGATTGCTTCAAGCTTTCAGTAAGCTCGGCTGAGGCAAAAACTCAGATCCATACGCATATGTGCTACTCTGAATTTAACGATATCATCAAGACCATTGAGGCAATGGATGCTGATGTTATCAGTATCGAGACTGCAAGAAGTGGTAACGAGCTACTAAAAATTTTCAAAGCCGTTGGCTACAAACAAGAGGTCGGACCTGGCGTTTACGACATCCACAGCCCACGTGTGCCAAGTGTCGAAGAGATCGTCGCTCAGATCAAAGCTCTGCTTGAAGTCTTGCCAAAAGAGCAACTCTGGATCAACCCAGATTGTGGCCTAAAAACTAGAAAATGGGAAGAGGTCGAGCCAAGCCTTAAAAATATGGTAGAAGCTGTCAAGATCGTAAGAGGTCTATAATACAAATTTTAGCGTCTAGCAAGCCTAGGCGCTAAACTCCGTTTAAATTTCAAAAAAAGTTAGAAAATGTTAAAAGATAAGATCATAAACAATGAAAGTGGCATAGTGCTTTATGGCCTAACGCCTCCAAAGGCTGAATTTGACGAGGTGAAGCTTAAAGAGATCGCTGCAAAATGGGACAAGAGGATCACGGACGTGCAGGCTGATGGCTTGGTGCTTTACGAGATCCAAGACGAAAGTAGTCGCATAAAAAGCGAGCGAACTTTTGAATTTAGCGATACATTAAGCCCTGAAATTTACTATTCGAAATATCTAAATTTAAAGACGCCAAGCATCTTTTATAGAGTTGCGAATAAATATAATGAGAGCGAATTTAGAGCAAATTTAGCAAAAAGTAGTAGCGATATAAATGTCTTTGTCGGCGTTGCTTCTGGCAAGGTAGAGCCTAAAATGGGCTTAGAGCGTGCTTATGAGATCGCTAGAGATGAGTTTAAAGAGCTTGTAGTGGGCGGTGTTTGCATAGCTGAGAGGCACGCTAAAAAGGGCGATGAAGAGCAAAGGATGAGCCAAAAAGCCAAAATGGGGGCGAAATTTTTCATCTCGCAGGCGGTTTTTGATATAAATTTGGCTAAAAATTTACTAACAAGCGTGGCAAAAAGCGGGTTAAATTTGCCTATTATTTTGACATTTACGACTTGTGGCACGCCAAAAACGCTAGAGTTTATCAAGTGGCTTGGCATAAGCGTTGATGAAAAGAGCGAGAAAAGGATGCTTCAGAGTAATAATTTTTTAGCCACGGCATCGCAAATTTGCCTTGAAAATTTTGCAGAGCTTTATGAATTTGCTAAAAAGCTTGGTATAAATATCGGTGTCAATGTTGAAAGTGTAATGGCAAAAAGAGCCGAGATAGAAGCGAGCCTAGAGCTAACGCATAAGATGAGAGAGGTGTTTTGATAGTTTTAGTAAGTTCTTAGTCTTTTTTAGCTTTAATTATATAAGATTTTTAAGCTCATTTTAAAGTAGATAAAATTTATGACAAATATATTATTATGTGGTGGTTCTGGTACGAGGTTGTGGCCTATTAGTAGGACTTTAATGCCAAAACAATTTATTAAATTATTTGACGATAGATCACTTTTTCAGCTAACTGCACTACGAAATAGTGAAATTTGTGACAATACATTTGTTATTACAAATATCGATCACTACTACTTGGCGATGGATCAGATAGAGAATTTAAATATCACAAATTTTAAATATCTGCTCGAGCCAGTCGGTAGAAATACTGCACCAGCGATCACATTAGCTTGCCTCGCACTTGATCCAAATGAGATTGTTTTAGTAACGCCATCGGATCATTTGATAAAAGAGATTAAAGCATACCACATAAGCGTAAAAGCCGCAAAGGAGCTGGCAGAGCAAAATTTTTTGGTTACTTTTGGCATAAAGCCAAGGTCGCCTGAGACAGGATTTGGATATATAGAGAGCTATAATGGTGATGTGAAGGCTTTTTATGAAAAGCCAGACTATGAAAGGGCATTGAAATTTCTAAAAGATCAAAATTTCTACTGGAATTCAGGTATGTTTGTCTTTAAGGCAGGCGTTTTCTTGGATCAGATGAAAACTTTTGCTCCTGAGATACTTGAAGCATGTAAATTAGCTTTTGATAACGCAAAAAAAGACGAAATTGATATCAAGATAGATGTTATTGACATGCAAAATATTCCGCAAAATAGCATAGATTATGCTGTGATGGAAAAGTCTGATATCGTAAAAATGGTAGCCCTAGATGCATCTTGGAGTGATCTTGGAAGTTTTGATAGTTTGGATGAGCAGCTACAAAAAGATATCAATGGAAACACAATAAATAGCGATCTGGTGCAGATAAATTCTCACAATAATCTAGTCCTATCTAGTGGTAAAAAAATAGCTTTGATAGATGTTGATGATCTAACTATAGTTGATACAAAAGATGCTCTTTTAATATCTAAAAAATCCTCTAGCCAAAAAGTAAAAAATGTGGTGGAAATTTTAAAAGAGGAGAGCTCTGAGCTTTGTAATACTCATCTTACTACGAACAGACCATGGGGAAACTACACTGTCCTTGAAAATCAAGATGGTTATAAGATAAAGATAATAGAGGTAAAACCTGGCAAAAGACTATCTTTGCAAAAGCATTTTCATAGAAATGAGCATTGGATAGTGTTATCAGGTAGTGCTACCGTTACGATAGGTGAGACAACTAGACTCGTTTGTCCTAATGAGTCTATCTATATAAAAATGGGTGAAATTCATAGGCTGTCTAATGAAGGAAAAATTCCTGTGGTTTTAATAGAAGCTCAGGTCGGTGAATATACAGGTGAAGATGATATAATTCGCCTAGATGATGATTTTAAAAGGTGATTTATGGATAAAAAAGTAGCGTTAATAACTGGTATAACTGGTCAAGATGGATCGTATTTAGCGGAATTTTTACTAAAAAAGGGCTATATAGTCCATGGTGTAAAAAGGCGAACGAGTCTTTTTAATACAGATAGGATAGATCATCTTTACCAAGATCCTCATGTTGATAATAGAAATTTTTTCTTGCACTATGGCGATATGACAGACTCTATGAACTTAACAAGGATCATCCAAGAGGTACAGCCAGATGAAATTTATAACCTAGCTGCCATGAGTCACGTGCATGTAAGCTTTGAAACTCCAGAATATGTCGCAAATGCTGATGGCACAGGCACTCTTAGACTACTTGAAGCTATAAGGATATTAGGACTTGAGAAAAAGACTAAAATTTATCAAGCCTCTACCTCTGAGCTTTATGGAAAAGTGCAAGAGACACCGCAAAGCGAGACTACACCGTTTTATCCAAGAAGCCCTTATGCTGTCGCAAAGATGTATGCATACTGGATAACGGTTAATTATAGAGAGGCTTATGGCATTTTTGCTTGTAATGGTATATTGTTTAATCATGAATCGCCAGTTAGAGGCGAGACATTTGTCACTAGAAAGATCACAAGAGCAGCTAGTAAGATAGCGCTTGGACTTCAGGACAAACTTTATCTTGGAAATTTAGATGCCAAAAGAGACTGGGGGCATGCAAAAGATTATGTAAAGATGATGTGGATGATATTACAAGCCCCAGAGCCAGAAGACTGGGTGATAGCAACTGGACAAACAACAGCAGTTAGAGATTTTGTAAAATTTGCATTTGCTTATGCTGGCATAAATTTGAGATTTGAAGGGGCTGGCGTAAATGAGGTAGGAGTTGTGGATTTTCTAAATTTTGAAAAAGCAAAAGAGTTAAATTTAAATTTGTCCCACTTAAGTATCGGACAAACTGTGGTTTGCGTAGATCCAAGATATTTTAGGCCAACAGAGGTTGATTTGCTACTTGGAGATCCTAGTAAAGCAGAGAAAAAACTAGGCTGGAAGAGAGAATTTAACCTTCAAGATCTAGTAAACGATATGATGAAGTCGGACTTAAAGCTCATGACAAAAGATGTCTATCTAAAAGATGGCGGATATGAGACAATGAGCTATTTTGAGTAAAAAATGGATAAAAATAGTAAGATTTATGTAGCAGGGCATAAGGGACTGGTGGGTTCTGCTATAGTAAGAAATTTAAAATCAAAAGGCTATGAAAATATAATCACAAGAACCCATAGCGAGCTTGATCTTATGGATCAAAAAGCGGTTTATGAGTTTTTTGAAAAAGAAAAGCCCGAGTATGTAGTGCTAGCTGCTGCAAAGGTTGGCGGAATAGTGGCTAATAGTACTTATAGGGCTGATTTTATATATGAAAACTTACAAATTCAAAATAATGTGATCCATCAAAGCTATGTGCATAAGGTAAAAAAACTACTATTTCTGGGAAGTACTTGCATATATCCTAAAAATGCCCCACAGCCAATGAGCGAAGATGTGCTTTTGGCATCTCCACTTGAATACACAAATGAGCCATATGCGATCGCTAAAATAGCCGGCATGAAGATGTGTGAGAGTTATAATCTGCAGTACGGTACAAATTTTATATCTGTGATGCCTACAAATTTATATGGTCCAAACGATAACTTTGATCTAGAAACCTCGCATGTATTGCCAGCACTTATAAGAAAGATACACCTAGCAAAACTTTTAAACGAAGAAAAATTTGACGTAGTGGTAAAAGATCTAAAAGTAAAAGATCTAAATGAAGCTATGGCTTATCTTGGTAAATTTGGCATTTCAAAAGATAGAGTAGAAGTTTGGGGTACAGGAGAGCCTAGACGAGAGTTTCTACACTCAGAAGATATGGCCGATGCTTGCGTATTTTTACTGGAAAATAGAGACTTTAAAGATACTTATGGCAAAAATAGCAAAGAGATAAGAAATACGCATATAAATATAGGAACTGGCAAAGATATCTCTATAAAAGAGCTAGTAAACTTGGTTAAAAATATAATTGGCTTTAAAGGTGAACTATACTTTAATGATAACAAGCCTGATGGCACGATGCTAAAACTAACGGATTCCTCAAAGCTCCATTCTCTTGGTTGGAAGCATAAAGTAGAGCTTGAATACGGGATAAAGACACTTTATGAGTGGTATTTAAATGACTAATTTGAAAAAGCTATTGGCAATAACAACAAGACAAGAAAAGAAAAATTTTATTATTTTGATTTTTATGAGTATTTTTTTGTCGGTTATTGAAACCATTGGAATATCTGCTATTATGCCGTTTATTACCCTAGCATCAGATCCATCAAAAATAGTTGGTAACGAATATTCAAAAAAAATTTATGACTTTTTTGACTTTTCTACTACTACTAATTTTATGATTTTTTTTGGTCTTTTTTTAATAGGTTTTTATATTTTTAGAGCTTTTTACTCGATATTTTATAATTATTTGCTTAATAAATTTGCATTTGGAAGATTTCATTCTTTTGCATTTAGACTTTTTAAAAACTATACAAATTTACCGTATAAAAGATTTGTAAAAAGAAATAGTTCGGAACTAACAAAGACTATTGTAAATGAAGCTTCAAACCTTTCTTTTTATATGCAAAGCTTACTTTTGATATTCTCAGAATTTTTTACTATAGTATTGCTGTATGCCTTATTGCTTTTAATGAATTGGAAAATGACTCTAGTTTTAACTATTCTTTTGGGGGCAAAAGTATTATTTCTATTGTTTTTTCTAAAAAAAAGAATAGAAAAAGAAGGCACAAGAAGATCAATAATGCAATCAAAATTTTATAAAATTTTAAATGAAACATTTGGAAATTTTAAAATTATAAAACTTATACAGAATGAACAAAAACTTTATAGTGAATTTTCTAGTATAAGCTATGGTTATGCAAAAGCCAATATTGTAAGCAATACTTTAAACCAACTACCTAGACTCTCGTTAGAAACGATTGGGTTTGGTGTTCTTATAGGAATTGTTGTCTACGTTCTTTTTAAATATAATGATGCAAACTTTGTTTTGCCAATCATTTCTATGTATGCTCTAGCTTTATATAGAATTCTTCCTGCTTTAAATAGAATACTTTCTAACTATAATACTCTTTTGTTTTTATCTAGCTCTCTTGATATTGTATATAGCGATCTTAGCTATACTCCGCAAACAGAAGGTAAAGATTTTATGGATTTTAAAAACAAAATAGAACTAATAAATGTAAGTTTTGAATATAATAAAAATAAAAATGTTCTTAAAAATATCAATATAACTATAAATAAAGGCGATAAAATTGCTTTTGTAGGAGAGAGTGGGAGTGGAAAGTCCACACTAGTTGACTTAATTATCGGATTATATAAACCTCTTAGTGGCGAAATAATCATAGATGGAAAGAAATTAACTTATGATAATATAAAATCTTATAGATCAAAAGTAGGCTATATACCACAATCGATATATCTTTTTGATGGTACAGTCGGAGAAAATGTGGCTTTTGGCTATGAATATGATAAAGAAAGAATAATAGAAGTCTTAAAGAAGGCTAATATATATGATTTCTTATCCTCAAAAGAAGGGATAGACACACTGGTTGGAGATGGTGGAATTCAGTTGAGTGGCGGACAAAAACAAAGAATAGGAATAGCTAGAGCTCTATATAGTGACCCCGAAATTTTAGTATTAGATGAAGCAACAAGTGCTTTAGATAATGAAACAGAGGCAAAAATAATGGACGAGATATATGAAATAAGTCAAGATAAGACATTATTAATAATCGCACACAGATTAAGTACAATTGAAAGATGTGATAGGAAGATAATGCTATCTAATGGAAAAATAATATGAACAATATCTTAAGTTTAATAGGACGCACGAAAAACCTTTTTGAAGATGACATAAATGTGCTTGGTAAAAATTTAAAAGAGATAGTTTCAAGTTCGAGCTTTCTAGTTATTGGTGGTGCTGGTTCTATCGGTTCAGCCGTGACAAAAGAAATTTTTATAAGAGATCCAAAAAAACTATACGTCGTCGATATTTCTGAAAATAACCTTGTTGAGCTAGTGCGTGACATAAGAAGCGAGTTTGGATATATAAATGGTGACTTTAAAACTTTTGCCATAGATGTTGCAAGTGCTGAGTTTGACGCACTTGTGTCACAAAGTGGCGGATTTGACTACGTCTTAAATTTATCAGCACTAAAGCATGTTAGAAGCGAAAAAGATCCGTTTACGCTTATGAGGATGCTCGAAACAAACATCTTTAATACCGACAAAACGCTAACGCAAGCCTTTAGTATGAATTCAAAAAAATACTTTTGCGTTAGCACCGACAAGGCGGCAAACCCTGTAAATTTAATGGGAGCTAGCAAGCGCATCATGGAGATGTTTGCGTTTAGACACTCTTTAGAGATCGACGTCTCAATGGCTAGATTTGCAAATGTGGCATTTAGCGATGGTTCACTTCTTTTTGGCTTTCAAAAACGCATAGAAAAGTCTCAGCCCATAGTCGCCCCAAACGACGTCAGGCGCTACTTCCTAACGCCAAAGGAGAGCGGTGAGCTCTGCCTTTTAAGTACCATTTTTGGAGAAAACAGAGATATATTTTTCCCAAAATTAGATCAAAATTTAGATCTTATAACATTTAGCGAGATAGCCAAGCGGTACTTAACAAATTTAGGCTACGAGCCATTTTTGTGTGAAAATGAGGAAGAGGCTAGAAAGCTTGCGAAAGTGCTTCCAAAAGATGGCTTTTATCCTTGTCTTTTTGCGCCTAGTGACACGACTGGAGAGAAGGACTACGAGGAGTTTTTCGTTGACGGCGAGAGACTTGACATGCAAAGGCTTCAAAATATCGGCATAGTCAAAAATGATGCAAATTTTGACAGCAAAAAGCTAGAAATTTTTAAAAACAATATCTTAAATTTAAAATCGAGCTTGGCATGGAACAAAGAGGACGTTTTGCGCGAAGTTTTCGAGCTCATACCAAATTTTATGCATAAAGAAACAGGAAAATATCTCGATGAGAAAATGTGATTTTGACGAGGTTTTGAAATTTATAAAAAGCACCTTTGGCAAGGACAAAGTCCCGCTTCACGAGCCAAAATTTATAGGCAACGAGAAAAAATATCTGCTTGAGTGCATCGACTCTAGCTTTGTCTCAAGTGTCGGTAAATTTGTCGATGAGCTTGAGAGCAAGCTAGCTCAAATGGTCGGTGCTAAATTCGCAGTTGCCACGACAAATGGCACCTCTGCGCTTCACATCTGCCTAAAGCTAGCTGGCGTAGAGCAAAATGACGAAGTGATCACCCAGCCAGTTACCTTTATAGCCACTTGCAACGCCATTAGCTACCTTTTTGCGAAGCCGGTTTTTGTGGACGTTGACCTTGACACACTCGGTATGTCGCCAGCGTCGCTTAGTGCGTTTTTGGAGAAAAACTGCGAGCTAAAAGAGGGCAAATGTATAAATAAAACTAGCGGTAGGATAGTGCGTGCTTGCGTGCCTATGCATACTTTTGGGCTGCCTTGCAAGATAGATGAGATAGCTGAAATTTGCAAGCGTTGGAATATCTCTTTGGTAGAAGACTGCGCCGAGAGCCTTGGTAGCTACTATAAAGGCACTCATACGGGAAATTTTGGCAAGCTTGCAGCGATGAGCTTTAATGGCAATAAGATCGTCACAAGTGGAGGTGGTGGAGCTATCATCACAAACGACGAGGAGATAGCAAAGCACGCTAAATTTATCACCACAACGGCCAAGGTGCCACATCCTTTTGAATACCGCCACAGCGAGATCGGCTACAACTACCGCCTACCAAATTTAAATGCGGCCCTACTTGTGGCGCAGCTTGAGAATTTGGAACTATTTTTAAAGAGCAAACGCGAGCTTGCGATGATCTATAAAGAGTATTTTTCTAAATTTGATGATGTGAAATTTATAGATGAGTCAGCAGATGCTAGGTCAAATTTTTGGCTAAATGCGGTGCTGTTTGAGAGCCATGAAAAACGAGATGAGTTTTTAAAATTTAGCAACGAAAATGGCGTTTTCACACGCCCTATCTGGCAGCTCATGAATGAGCTTGATATGTTTAAGGACTGCCAAAGAGATGAGTTAAAAAATGCTAAATTTCTAAGTGATAGGATAGTAAATATCCCAAGTAGTGCAAGGGTGTAGCTTTTGTATATGCAAAATAATATAAGGAGAGTAGTATGAAACTAAAGATAGGTTATTTTGCAGATGGTATTTGGAGCCATAACGCATTTGATAAACTTATTAAAGACAAAGATATAGAAATAAAATTTATCTGCGCTAGATATGATTCAAATGATGAAAAACTCTTAAATTATGCAAACGAATTTAAAATTGACTATTTAAAGCATAAAGATATAAATTCTGATGAGTTTATTGAAAAAATAAAACATTACGATTGCGATTTGTTTGTGTCAATGTCTTTTAATCAAATTTTTAAATCCAAGATCATAAATTTGCCAAGATATAAAACTATCAATTGCCACGCAGGTAAATTGCCGTTTTATCGAGGCAGAAATATCCTAAACTGGGCTTTGATAAATAACGAAAAAGAATTTGGAATAACTGTACATTATATGGATACTGGTATAGATACCGGTGATATAATCTTGCAAAAATGTTTTGATATAACAGACAACGATGACTACAAAAGCATACTAACAAAAGCGCATAGTGAGTGTGCGAACATACTATATCAGGCGATATGTCTATTTAAAAACGGTAAAGCAGAGTCCAAAAAACAAGATGGTGTTGGGTTTTACTGCTCAAGACGTATAGAAGGCGATGAAAATTTAAATTTTAACCAAACAAGCAGAGAGGTATTTAATTTTGTACGTGCTATTTGTTATCCAGCCATAGTAGCAAGGGCATTTCTAAATGGCAAAGAGATGAAAATAAATAAAGTAGAACTTATAAAAGATGCACCACTATATAAATGTATCCCTGGTGCGATTTTGTGTAAAGACGGTGATACTTTTTTGGTAAAAACACAAGATAGTTTTGTAAAAGTTGTGGAATATGAATATGATGGAAAGATTAAGGTGGGAGATAGATTTGATGTCAAATAGGGTTTTTATCATAGCTGAGGCTGGAGTAAATCACAATGGTGATATAAATTTAGCCAAAAAATTGATCGATGTAGCAGCCAAAGCTAGCGCTGATGCGGTGAAATTTCAGACCTTTAAAGCTCAAAATCTTGTTTCAAAAAACGCACAAAAGGCTAGCTATCAAAAAGAAACTACCGATAAAAATGAAAGCCAGTTTGAGATGATAAAAAAGCTTGAACTAGATGAGAACACACATAAAGAGCTTATAGCCTATTGCAAGAAAAAAAATATCACATTTCTCTCAACTCCTTTTGATAGCGACAGCATAAAGCTTCTTGATGAGCTTGGGCTTGACACATTTAAAGTCCCAAGCGGCGAGATAACAAATTTACCTTATCTTAAGCAGATAGGCGGCTTAAATAAAAAGATCATTCTCTCAACTGGCATGGCAAATTTAGGTGAGGTAGAATCCGCGATAGAAGTACTTATAAAAAGTGGCACGAAACGTGAAAACATAAGTCTTCTTCATGCAAATACGCAGTATCCAACACCGATGGAGGATGTAAATTTAAAAGCGATGATAACACTGAAAAATGCCTTTGGTCTTGAGGTCGGATATAGCGATCATACGCTTGGCATTGAGGTCGATATCGCAGCGGTTGCCATGGGTGCAAAGATCATAGAAAAGCACTTTACTCTTGATAAAAATATGCCCGGACCTGACCACAAGGCTAGCCTTGAGCCAGATGAGCTAGTGGCGATGGTTAGAGCTATTAGAAATATAGAACTAGCGCTTGGAGACGGACTAAAGCACTTTAGTAAAAGCGAGAGCGAAAATATCAAAATAGCTAGAAAGTCGATCGTAGCAAAGTATGATATAAAAAAAGGTGAAGTCTTTAGCGAACAAAATATCTGTGTAAAACGCCCGGGAGACGGCATAAATCCTATGAGATGGGATGAGGTGATCGGAAAAATTTCACAAAAAGATTACAAGCAAGATGATCTGATATGAGAAAAATTTGTGTAGTGACAAGCACTAGAGCAGAATATGGCCTACTTTACTGGCTCTTAAAAGAGATCGAGGCAGGTAGCGAGCTTGAGCTTCAAATAATTGCCACCGGCATGCACCTAAGTCCTGAGTTTGGACTCACATACAAAGAGATTGAAAAAGAATTTAAGATAGATAAAAAGATAGAAATTTTAGGCTCTTCGCACTCAAAGCTTGATATATGTACTGAAATGGCAAAGGTTTATGAGAAATTTGCCCCAGCTTTTAGCGAACTTAAGCCAGATATATTGGTGCTTCTTGGCGATAGATACGAGATATTTGGCGTAGCTGGAGTGGCTAGCATCATGCAAATACCAATAGCGCACATACATGGCGGAGAAACCACCCAAGGAGCATTTGACGAGGCTTTTAGACACAGCATAACAAAGATGAGCCATATTCATTTTGCAGCTACAAGAGAGTATGCAAATCGTATAATCCAGCTAGGAGAAGAACCTAGCAGAGTCTTTAATGTCGGCGGTCCTGGCATTGAAAATATAAAAAAGCTAAATTTACTAAATAAAGATGAGTTTGAAAAGTCTATAAATTTTAAGCTCACAAAAAAAAATATACTAATCACTTTTCATCCGGTAACGCTTGAAAATGGTAGTGCAAAAGAACAATTTAGCGAGCTTTTAGAAGCAATAAACGAGCTAAAAGATACAAATTTTATCTTTACAAAAGCAAATAGTGACATAGATGGTGATGTGATAAATAAAATGATAGATGAGTATGTTAGTATAAATCCACAAAAAGCTGTGGCGTTTACTTCACTTGGGCAGCTAAGATACCTAAGTGCGATAAAATTTGTTGATATAGTCCTAGGAAATAGCTCGAGTGGCCTTTCAGAAGTCCCAAGCTTTAAAAAGGCCACCATAAATATAGGCGATCGCCAAAAAGGACGTGCAAGAGCTAGCAGTGTGATAGACGTTAGGCCCGTTAAAAAAGAAATTTTAGCCGCTATAAAAAAAGTATATTCAAAAGAATTTGAGCAAGTTTTAAAAGATACCACCAATCCATATGATGGCGGTAATCCAAGTAAAAAAATGGTTAAAATTTTAAAAGAGATCGAGCTAGAAGGTATTTTGAAAAAGAAATTTTATGATGTAAAGATATAAATAATGAAGAATATAGAAAACATAAAGCTAAAACAAAATGCCACTATAAAGGAAGCCTTGGGGATTATAGATAGCGGAGCTATGCAGATAGCTTTAGTTGTTGATGATAAAGATAAGCTTCTTGGAACACTGACTGACGGCGATATAAGAAGAGGTATATTAAGAGGGCTAGACCTTGACAGCTCTATAGAGACGATCATTTATAAAGAGCCGGCTGTTGCAAAAATTTCTAGCACAAAAGAGGAAATTTTAAAGATAGCATTATCTAAAAAACTTCACCAGATACCAATAGTAGATGATAACGGAATAGTATTAGACTTAAAAGAGATAGAAGAGCTTGTTGAACCAAAGATCAAGACGAATAGAGTCATTCTAATGGTGGGGGGGCTCGGTACTAGGCTTAGACCACTCACGCAAGATACTCCAAAACCGATGCTAAAGGTTGGAAACAAGCCGATCCTTCAGACGATAGTTGAGAAATTTGCAGAGTATGGCTTTGTAAATATTACGATGTGCGTAAATTTTAATGCAGGCATCATCAAGGACTATTTTGGTGACGGCAAAGAATTTGGAGTAAACATCGACTACATTTTAGAGCAAAAAAGAATGGGTACGGCAGGTGCATTAAGCCTACTTAAAGAGCGACCAAACGAACCATTTTTTGTAATGAACGGTGATCTTCTTACAAATGTAAATTTCGAGCATATTTTTAACTACCACACGCTAAATAAAGCGACGGCTACAATGTGTGTAAGAGAGTATGACTACGAAGTTCCTTATGGCGTTGTAAAAATGAACGACAACAAGATAGTAGATATCTCAGAAAAACCAGTGCAGAAATTTTTCGTAAGTGCTGGAATATATATGCTCTCGCCGGAAATTTTAGATCTAATACCAAAAAATGAGTTTTATGATATGCCTACGCTGTTTGAAAAGCTAATAAAATTAAGTAAAAATGTTATATCATTTCCGATCAGAGAATATTGGCTTGATATCGGACGTATTGAAGAATACCAAAAAGCAAATGAAGAATATAAAGAAGTTTTTTAATGTATAAAAACAATAGTTTTTTAGCGATTATACCGGCAAGAGGTGGCAGCAAAGGGCTGCCTGGAAAAAATATTAAAGAATTATGTGGAAAACCGCTTGTCGTATGGAGTATAGAGGCTGGACTCAAAAGTAAATACGTCGATGAGGTAATGACTAGCACTGATGATGAGAAAATTGCAGAAATTTCTAAAAAGTATGGCGCAAGTGTCCCTTTTTTAAGACCAAGCGAGTTGGCAAGCGATACTGCTACAACCTTTGATGCCGTAAAACATACTATAGATTATTATAAAAATGAATTAAAAAAAGAGTTTGACTATATTGTTTTATTAGAGCCCACATCGCCTTTGAGAGAAAATGATGATGTAGATACAATGATAGAAAAAATAGTAGATAATCAAGAAAAATTTGACTCAATATCTAGCATAGGGGAAGTGCATGAGCATCCATCTATCATGAAGAAAATTTTAAATAATGGTTATATCGTGCCATTTTGTAAAGAGCTCAAATTTACTACAAGGCGACAGGATAATGAAAAGGCATATTTTCCTTATGGAGTCGCTTATATAGTTAAAATAAAAAATTTTCTAGAAGAAAAAACATTTTATACGCAAAGAAATACTTTTTATGAGATAAAGCGATATCAATGTTACGAAATAGATGATCTATATGATTTTTTGGCAATCGAAAATATAATGAAATACGAATGGAGATTGAAATGAATTTTCTAGTAATCGGTCTGGGTTCAATGGGTAAAAGAAGAATTAGAAATTTAATCGCGCTTGGCTATAAAGATAGTATTGCCGGTTTTGAGCCAAGAGAGGATAGAAGGAGTGAGGTAGAAAGAAAATATAATATTAAAACTTTTGATAGCCTTGAAACAGCAATGGGTGAATTTATTCCAGATGTATTCATAATATCTACTCCTCCAAATATGCATATGTATTACGCATATTTGGCTGAAAAAAACAATATCAACTGTTTTGTAGAGGCTTCTGTTGTCGAGGCTGAAAAAATTTTAGAATTATCAAAGAGAATAAAAGATAAAAAAATTTTGATAGCACCATCTTGTACAATGAAATATTATCCTATTTCTATAAAGATAAAAGAACTGATTAATAAAAAAGCAATAGGTAAAATCCTTAATTATAACTATCAAACTGGTCAGTATTTGCCAGATTGGCACCCTTGGGAAAAAATAGAAGACTTTTATGTTTCAAATCCTGATACTGGTGGCTGTAGGGAAATAGTTCCATTTGAGTTAACATGGTTAAATGATATTTTCGGTGACTCTAGACCACTGGCGTGCGTGAGAAAAAAAATAACAGATATTAATGCTAATATAGATGATATATATCATTGTATTTTAGAACATTCAAATAATGTATTGGGAAATTTAACTATAGAAGTAGTATCAAAACCTAGAGCTACTAGGGAAATGAGAATATTGGGTTCAGAAGGTGAAATAGTTTATAGTGCAGATAATAATGAACTCAGATATATAAATACTAATATGAATGATTGGAATAGGATAAAATTTGGCACAGGAACAGTAGAAAGTGGATATATTAATCCGGAGGAGCCATATATTAATGAGTTAAAAGATTATATAAATAGTATAAAAGAGGTCAAAAACGGAGAGGTGCCGACATACCCAAATAGACTAGAGGATGATTACAAGGTATTGCAGAACTTATATAAGCTAGAAGAAATAAGTGAGGGAAGACATGACTTATCAAGATAGATTATTAAAAGCAATACCGGGCGGTGCCCATACTTACAGTAGAGGATTTGACCAGTATCCAGCCAATGCCCCACAAATTTTAAAAAGAGGGAAAGGCGCATATGTATATGATGAAAATGGTAAAGAATTTTTGGACTATGGAATGGCGCTTAGGGCTGTAAATTTAGGCTACGCAAATGAAGAAATAAACAGAGCAGCGATCGAGCAAATAGAATTTGGCAACAATCTAACAAAACCTAGCGTGATAGAGCTAGAGGCTGCTGAACTATTAATAGATATGATAGATAGTGTTGATATGGTTAAATTTACCAAAAATGGCTCAACTGCAACAACGGCAGCTATAAAGCTTAGTAGAGCATATACTGGAAGGGAACTAGTTGTAAGATGTGCAGAGCACCCATTTTTTAGCTATGATGACTGGTTTATTGGCTCTACTCAACTTACCAAGGGTATACCGCAAAAGGATATTGAAGGTACAAAAACGTTTGGCTACAACAACATTGAAAGCTTAGAGAGGCTTTTTGATAAATTTCCTAATCAAATAGCTTGCGTGATTTTAGAGCCGGCTACAACAGAGCACCCAAAAGATAATTTTTTACATAAAGTAAGAGATCTGTGTCATAAAAATGGAGCAGTATTTATACTTGACGAGATGATAACTGGCTTTAGATGGCATCTAAAAGGAGCTCAGTATTATTACGACATTAAACCTGATTTATGTACTTTTGGAAAGGCAATGGCAAACGGATTTTCAGTTGCAGCTATAGCTGGAAAAAGAGAGATAATGCAGCTTGGCAGTATAGAATTTGAAGGAAAAGAAAGAGTTTTTTTACTATCAACAACACATGGCGCAGAGATGAGTGGCCTGGGCGCATTTGTTGCAGCTATGAAATTTATGAAAGAGCATAATGTAGTTGAGTATATTTGGGACTATGGCACAAAACTAATCTTGATGATGAATGAGCTTGCAAAAAAATATGAAATCGAAAGAAATTTCATAGCAAGTGGGATAGAGTGTAGTCCGTACTATTTAACTTTTGATAAAAATGGTCAAAATTCTTTAGGGCTTAGAACTCTTTTTTCTCAAGAAATGATCAAAAATGGCGTGCTTATTCCTTGGCTGGCACTCTCTTATGCTCATGGAGAAAATGAACTTGAAAAGACTAAAAATGCACTAGAAAAAACTTTTGAGGTCTATAAAAAAGCAGTTGATGAGGGCTATGAAAAATATTTAGTAGGTAACCCCATCAAGCCAGTGTTTAGAAGATTTAATTAAGGAAAAATAAAATGATTTTGGAAAATGAAACAATACAGTTAAGACCATACATTTTAGAAAAAGATAACTTGATTCTAAGGAGGCAATATTTAGAGTGGATGCAGGATTACAATAATATAGAATATATTAATTCAATATCACTGCTAATGAATGATAATTTGGATTTTATAGAAAGTAGTTTTAGTAGATTTACGGCAAAAAACTCCCAAGGATTTTTTATTTGTCATAAAAGTAGTAAAAAATTTATTGGCACAGTAAAACTAGATAAAATTGATTTTTTTAGGCAATCTGGTGAATTTGGCATAATGATTGGCGAGCAGAACTTTAAACGTCAAAATATAGGGACATTTTCAATGGAATTAATTTTGGACTATTCTTTTAGAATCCTTGGTCTACATAGGGTATGGGGTGGCTGCGCTGCAAATAATATTGGTATGCAAAAACTTTTTAAGAAATTTAATTTTAAAGAAGAAGGCAGACAAAGAGAAAGTATCTATGTCAATGGTGTTTATCAAGATGATATTTTTTACGGACTATTGAGGAAAGAATGGAAGGATGGTTTAATATGAGTAGAATTTTTTGGTGTAAAAAGTGTTTAAATATGTCTACTAGACCAAGAATTGAATTTAATGAAGATCAAATTTGCAATGCTTGCCAGTGGAGCGAAGAAAAAAAAACTTTAAATTGGAGTGATCGAAAAAAAGAATTAATAGAAATAATAAATAAATATAAAAAGTCTAATGGTCAATATGATTGTATAGTTCCGGTTAGTGGCGGAAAGGACAGTTCTTATGTTTCATATAAACTGAAAAATGAATACGGCATAAATCCTTTGACAATAACGGTAAAGCCCGGAATAGTTTTTGATATTGGAGAAGAAAATCTAACAAATTTTATATCCTCAGGATATGATAATATTACAATAAGACCAAATTTGAAAGTTTTAAAACAAGTTGATAAAATCGGATTTATTGAATTTGGAAGGCCAATGCTAGGATGGCAAACAATTATACAGGCTTTTATTCCAAAAATAGCAAAAAATTTTAATATACAAATGATTTTTTATGGTGAAAATGGCGAAATCGAATATGGCGGTTCTACTAAAAACAAGAATGTACCTTATGGAAGTTTCGAGTTTGTTAAAAATATTTTGCTCTCAGATACATACAATAGAATAATTAATAGCGGAATAGACAACAACGACTTAGAAATGTATAA
Organism: Campylobacter concisus ATCC 51562; assembly: GCF_000466745.1. Taxonomy (NCBI): domain Bacteria; kingdom Pseudomonadati; phylum Campylobacterota; class Epsilonproteobacteria; order Campylobacterales; family Campylobacteraceae; genus Campylobacter; species Campylobacter concisus. The sequence goes on from NZ_ANNI01000001.1 coordinate 158,963, forward strand.
ATTTGATGAGGATATTATTTTTGGTAAAAGCAAGGTACTAAGTCTATATTGGTCTTATTTTGAGCCTTGGGATTCGTATAGAAATTTTAAAATTGCAGAAAAATATTGTGGTCTTACTAGTAAGAAATCACAGGAAGGCTCTACTTATAATGATTATTCACAAAATGACACAAGTTTATATGATCTACATACATACCTAATGTATTTAAAATTCGGTTTTGGTAGAGCTTCACAGGATGCTGGTATTGATATTAGAAGAGGTGCTATTTCTAGAAAAGAGGCGATAGAGTTAGTAGTTAAATACGATGGTATATTTCCAGAAATATATTTAGAAGGATACTTGAAGTATTATGATTTGACAAAGGAAGAGTTTGATAATATTATCGACAAATGGGTTAACAAAGATTTATTCTTTAAAAAGGATGGTGTATGGGTTCCTAAATTTAAAGTTGGAAATGATTTTCAAATAGGCTAAAACCGATGAAAATCGCTGTTGTATCATTGAGCTAATGTTATAGGTTTAAAATGGTTTTTAAATTATAAAAATTTATACCATCATTAAAATTTAAAAATTACATTCACATTAAGAGTCTGATTTAAAGATATATAAAGTTTTGATAAAATATTGAAATATATTAATACAGCAAAAGAACTTTATGAGGAGATATGATAGTGCTTAAAGATAAAGTTGTAGTTATAACTGGTGGAGCAGGCCTTATAGGAAAGGAGTTTGTAAAAGCGGTTGTTGAAAATAATGGTATGGCTATAATAGCTGATATAAATGAAGAGCTTGGTCTAAAAGCAAGGCTTAATCTATCGCGAGAATTAAACACTTCAAATATAGATTTTATAAAAGTTGATATAACATCAAAAAACTCTTTAAATAGCTGCATAGATTACTTAGACAATAAGTATAAAAAAATAGATGCTTTGGTAAATAATGCCTATCCTAGAAATAAAAATTATGGCAAGCATTTTTTTGATGTTGAATATGAGGATTTTGTGCAAAATTTAGGTTTAAACCTTGGCGGATATTTTATAGCTTCACAACAGTTTGTACTTTACTTTAAAAAGCAGGGATATGGAAATATTATAAATATAGGATCAATTTATGGCGTTGTTGCACCTCGATTTGAGATATATAAAGATACACATATGACTACGCCAGTTGAATATGCAGCCATTAAATCAGGGCTTATTCATCTTACAAAATATATGGCAAAATATTTTAAAGGGATGAATATAAAGGTAAACGCACTAAGTCCCGGAGGTATATTTGATAATCAACCAGATTCTTTTTTGAAAAAATATAAAGATCAGTGCCTAAACAAGGGTATGTTAAATGATTGTGACCTAAAAGGCACCTTAGTATATTTACTGAGTGATATGAGTAGATATGTAAATGGTCAAAATATTGTAGTTGATGATGGGTTTAGCTTGTGATTATAGTTAGAGTATTATTATCTTTAATAAAACAGTATTTATTAAATATTTTTAATAAAAAAGTAAATATAAATTTGAATACAAATGAGAAAAATTTTATTGATTTATTAAAAAAAGAATGTATATTTGAAAACACGAGTAAAAATAGAATTTTAATGGAGGGTGACTTAATAAAAGTAGGACCAAACTATTTTTTTAGATTATTGTCGTTGGCAAATTTATTTAATAAAACATATAATTTATCAATAGATATTGTATTTAATGGCTTTAAAAATAATTCTTTAAAAGAAATAAACATGTGTAAAAAACTAGGATTGTCAAATTTTATTTTTACAAAAAATATATTTTCTATAAAATTATTATTCTTGTCTTATTTTAAATCAGTTTTTGTATATTTTAAATATATGCATAGTAACATGGAATTAAAAAAACTAAGATATATTAATATAAAAATAGGAGACTTCATAATAGACTCTTACTTAAAATCTTATGGTATAGATTATTCGTCTACATACAAAGATTCAAAAGTATTCAAATTAATTTTTGAATCTATCTATTTAATAAATTTTTATAATAAAATAATAGATCCTAATATTTATAAGATTATAATAGTCACTCATACCCAATATGCCCAGTACGGTATCTTGGCTAGAGTAGCGTATACAAAAAGCATCCAAGTAATCGAAACAACAGATGCGGTCTTACTACTATCTAATTCGCTTAATAATGATAAAATAAAATATCCTTCTTATCACTCTTCATTAAGGAGTATGATTAAAGCTAGAATACTTAATCTCAAAGATAAAGAAGAATTTATTAAAAATTCTAAAATAAATCTAGATGCTAGGCTTAGCGGAGAGTTTAAACAGCATGATCTGGTCGCAGCATATAGTAATAAAAAAATATACAGTGATTTTGAGTTAAGGCATATATTAAAAATTAATAATAAAAATCCGTTTGTGTTTATCTTGGCTCATGTTTTTTCAGATGCTCCTTTATCTTTAGGAGAAAATATGCTTTTTAGCGATTACTATGATTGGCTTATTTTTACAATAAAGCAAGCTAGTTTAAACAAAGATATAAATTGGATCGTAAAGCCACACCCATCATCGTATGTATATAAAGAAGATGGAATAGTAAAGAAGATAATATCTGATTTAAAGCTAGACAATATATTTTTGTCACCAGAAGATTTTAATACGTCTTCCATGCAAAATTTAGCAAAGGCTATTGTTACTGCAAGAGGAACTGCAGGTATTGAATATAGCTGTTTTGGAATCCCAGTAATATTATCAGGGGATACCTTCTATAGCGGATTTGGTTTTACTATAGAGCCAAATAGCAAAATAGAATATGGGCAAATTCTAAATCAATTGTTAGATATTGATCGTTTAAGCCAAAAAAAAATTAGTGATGCCTTATTGGTATATGGTATTTTTGTAGACTTATGTAATTTAGAAAATGATCCAATAATAACAAGTGAAGTGTTAAATAACGTTTGGGGAACAAATGGCCATAAAGTTGATATAGATAAAGCATATTCAGTAATAAATAATAATATTATGAAGTTTGGTGTATCCTCATGGTCGCATTTAAAACTGGCAAATAGTGTTAATATTTGATTATGTCACAAAAATTACATGTTTTAATAAAAAAAGTTTTATACTTTCTACAATACAAATTTTATTTAATAATAAATAAAATTTTAAATATAAGTATTTCAAAAAGTATGTTTTTACTATTTGATAATAAAAATCAAGAAATTATATTTATAAGATATATCTTTGGGGCTTTAACTATTGTGGGTAACCATAAATCTTATAAAATTGAAATTAATAGAAATTCATTAGCAAAAGAAATATTTAATAGAGAGTATATAAAAAACAACTATGCTGAAATCTATGATATTTTACTACCTTTAAAAATTAAAAGAAAATTTGGTTTTATATTTTTGGAATCTAATACAGTTCAAAATATATGTCAATTAGACTTTAAATTGTCTTATGAATATGTGCGAAGAGTCTTTGAAAAAAATATGCTAAGAAGTGTAAATGTAAACTATTTTAATAATATATTAGAGTCAATTAAATTAATTTCAAGAACTGATGATGAATTTAATATTTTAAAAAAAATATTTACAAAAGTATTTGAAATGGAAAAATATTTGGCTCCCTCGCATGGAGATTTTCATATCAGAAATATATTGAAAAATGAGGATAGATATTATTTGATAGATTTGGATTGTTTTAAGCGTTTTCAGTTTATATGGATGGATGAAATATATTTTGTTATTGAATTGATTGTTTTTGAAAAGAAAAATATTAATTGGCTTGAAGTCGTTAAACAAATTGTTATTGATGGCAGAATACTAATTAAATACAAGGAATATTTTAACCATTTTAACTTCGAGAACCCATATGCGCAATTACTAATTTACTTATTGGATCGTATAGAACAGGAAAAAAAACATACTAATTATAATTTAGATAATATATATAAAATTATTGATTTAATTATCGGGAGAATAAATGATACAAAATATAACATATAATCAAAAATTATTATCAGTAATCATAAGAGCAAACTATGAAAAGGATGGAATAGAATTTTTTACTCCGGATGATTTTTCTCAGCAGCTCGCATACATGAAAAGACCTAAAAATTATGTAATTCCTCCACATGTTCATAATGCAGTATCTAGAGAAGTTCGGTATACTCAAGAGGTTTTATATATTAAAAGTGGTAAAGTAAGAGTTGATTTTTATGATGACAATAAAAATTATTTGCAAAGCACTATACTCAACAAAGGAGACGTAGTACTTCTAGCTTTTGGTGGACATGGTTTTGAGATGATAGAAGAAAGTGAAATTATTGAAGTAAAGCAAGGTCCTTATGCAGGGGAAATGGATAAAATAAGGTTTGAACCAGTGCGAAAAGAAAGATTGGAGATTAAATGATGGACTTTATACCAGTAAATGAGCCATTACTAAATGGTAATGAAAAAAAATATCTAAATGAGTGTATAGATACTGGGTGGATAAGTAGCGAGGGTCCATTTATAAAAAAATTTGAAGAAAATATGTCTAGCTATATAGGTAGAAAATATGCTGTTGCTGTAACAAATGGAACCGCTGCTCTTGAGATGGCTATAGAAGCGCTTGACCTTGGTAAAAATGATGAAGTTATAATGCCTAGTTTTACGATAATATCTTGTGCTCAAGCAGTTGTGAAAGTTGGGGCAAAGCCAGTATTAGTAGATAGTGAGTATGATAGCTTTAATATGAAAGTGGAAGATATTGAGGCAAAAATTACACCAAATACAAAAGCCATAATGGTTGTTCATATATATGGGCTACCTGTGGATATTGATCCGATTTTAAATTTGGCAAAAAAATATAATCTTAGAATTATAGAAGATGCAGCCGAGATGCATGGACAGACATATAACAATAAAATGTGTGGGTCTTTTGGCGATATAAGCATATTTAGTTTTTATCCAAATAAACATGTTACAACTGGTGAGGGTGGCATGGTATTAACAGATGATGAAAATTTGTACGAGAAATGCAAAAGCCTAAGAAATCTTTGTTTTTCGTCAGATGGAAAGAAAAGATTTATTCACGAAAGACTTGGGAGCAATCTTAGAATGACAAATATCCAGGCGGCGCTCGGAGTTGCACAATTGGAAAGGATAAAGGAACATATAATTAAAAAAAGATGGATAGGCAGTATGTATCAGGAGCTGCTAGGCGATATAGATACCATAAATTTACCTATAAAAAATAAGCCATTTGCAGAAAATATTTATTGGGTATTTGCCATTACACTTAAAGATGTTTGCAAAAAAATAGCAAAAGATATTATGCAAGAACTTGCTATTAAAGGAGTTGGAACCAGACCTTTTTTTTATCCCATGCATGAACAACCAGTTTTTAAAAATATGGGACTTTTTAAAAATGAAGACTATCCAAATGCTAAAAAACTTTATGAAAGAGGATTTTATATTCCAAGTGGCCTAGCAATTACGGAAGAACAGATAAAAGAAGTTTCGAAAATTATGCATGAGGTTTTAAAATGAAACAATTTGGAGATTTATATTCAAAATACTATGATCTTCTTTATGAAGATAAAAATTATTCTGGTGAAGTTGAATATATAGATTTTCTAATAAAAAAGAATTGTCAAAATGCTAAAACGTTGCTAGATATGGGCTGTGGCACCGGAAAACATGCTGAACTTTTATGTGAAAAGGGCTATAAAGTTCACGGTATAGACTTAAGCCAAGATATGCTTAAAATTGCAAATAAAAGAAAGATTGGAAAGGAAGACAGGCTTGATTTTAGTCATTCAAGTATTCAAAATTTAAATATTGATAAAAAATTTGATGTAATTACTTCCTTGTTTCATGTTATGAGTTATCAAAATACGAATAGTGAGCTATTAAAAGTATTTGAGATAGCTAAGAAGCATTTAAATACACATGGAATTTTTATTTTTGATTTTTGGTATGGACCAGCCGTGCTTACGGATTTGCCGGTAACTAGAATTAAGAGACTTGAAGATAAGAATATAAAAATAACAAGACTTGCAGAGCCTATTATTTATGCCCAAAGAAATATTGTAGACGTGAACTATGATATTTTTATAGAAGATAAGATATCGAAAAAAGTAGTAGAAAAAAAAGAATTGCACAAAATGAGGTATTTTTTTGATACGGAGCTAGAATTTATTTGTGAAACGGTCGGTCTTAAGATTTTAAAGAAATATGAATGGATGAGCTATAGAAAACCTAGTTTTAAGAGTTGGAATGTGACATGGATAGTAAGAAAAGAATTTTGATTATTCATCCTGAAGGAAATATTTATAATAATCCAAATTTATATTCAATAATTAAGTTATTGAATGCTAACTATAGTTTAGAAATTTTTTTACCGAATTTAAAGGTGGCATATGATAGCCTTGAGTTTAAACATATAGTTAAGGTTTACAATAAGATATTCAATAGAATATTTAATAGAATTTTATGGAATCGTTTTTTATTTAAATTTTTTTATAAATTTTTTGAAAAAAAATATTTCTCAAGAGATTTGTATGATTTGATTATAGGTGTAGATCAACTTGGGCTACTATTGGCAAGCGAATTTGCAAAAAGAATAAAAGTTCCATTTGGACTTATATCGTATGAAATTTTTTTTTATGATGAATGTGGCTACAAAGAAAAAAAAATAGAAATAAATGCATCACAAGAATTAGATTTTGCAATAACTCAAGATGATATCAGGGCAAGATTTCTTTCTGAAGAAAATAAAATAAGTAGTAAAAAAATTTTCACAATACCAGTATCATCATCAGATTTTTTTTCTTATAAAAAAGAGTATTTAATTTATGATGAGCTTGATATTTCAAAAGATAAGAACATATTAATATTTATAGGATCGGTTGATAGATGGACTTGTATTGACAAGGTTTTAGCAAATGTTAATAATTTTCCAGATTCTTGGGTATTTGTTTTACATGATAGATATGGTGATACACAAAAAAAAGTAAATAAGCTATACCCACATATTCTTAAATACAAGAATAAGAAAGTATATTTTTCAAATATAAAAATAAAAGATACTGGCGATATGCATAAAATATTACATTGTGCAGATTTGGGGTTAGCAACATATTGTCCTAATTTTGCCAATAAATATACGGGAAAAAATATTGAATTTATTGGGCTAGCTTCTGGGAAAATAAGTACTTATTTGCAAAATGGATTACCAATTATAACTACAAAAAATAAAATTTTGGATGAGAGTATTAAAAAGAATAATTTAGGTTTTTCTATAAAAAGTATAGAAGAAATTCCAGTTATATTAGAACACTTTAAACCATCTCGGCATATTAATAAAGCTTGCATAGATTTTTTTTATAAAGAGTTAAGCTTCGATAATTATTCAAAAGATCTATTAAGATTGATAGAAAAATTATTAAATAAGACTGATGAGGTGAATAACATATTAAAAGAAACCAATGAATAAAGATATCTACTATAAAAATTATGAAGAAAGACCCACAAGACTTAGTGTAATTACCGCAACTTATAATGTAGAAAAATTCTTACCTAGATTAATAAAAAGTCTACAAGAGCAAGTCGATAAAGATTTTGAGTGGATCATTTCTGATGGAGTGTCTAGCGATAAGACTTTAGAAATTTTAAAAAATACTGGCGGGATAAATATAAAAGTAATCTCGGGCGAAGACTTTGGGATTTATGATGCTTTAAATAGAGGCATAAAAGCTTGTAATGGAGAATTCTATCTTGTTATCGGTGCTGATGATGAGCTTTATCCAAATGCTATTAAAGATTATAAGAAAGCCATGGGGGATGGTGTAGACATAATAACAGCTTGTATTGATACTAATAATGGCAAAATTGAGCCAAATGGTGGACCAAGATGGCTAAAGGCACAAGCTCACTACATCTCTGGACATGCTGTAGGCTCAATATACCGCACAAGTCTTCATCAAAAACTTGGTTACTATTCAAGAAAATTTCCAATAGCGGCAGATCAGCTATTTGTATTGACTGCTGCAAATTATGGGGCAAAGATAAAAGTTGCAAAAAGTGTTGTAGGTAAATTTTCAAATTATGGAGTTAGTAGTATTGATATGTTAGGAGCTCTTTGTGAATTTTATAGAGTTCAGGTGGTGATGGGCGAAAATAAATTTGTGCAAACTACTCTATTTATTTTAAGACTTATTAAAAATTTTAGAAAATTATAAAGATATATAAATGAAAGACTATGGTGTTTCTATAATAGTTCCCATATATAATGTGGAGAAATATATAGAAAAATGTGCAACTACGCTTTTAGAGCAAGACTATAACAATATAGAGTATATTTTTGTAAATGATTGCACTCCAGATAGTTCTATGAAAATTTTGAAGGACATTATTGAAAGATACCCAAATAGAAAAAGCCATGTAAAAATCATTAATAAAATAAAAAATGAAGGCTTACCGCAAGCTAGAAAAAGTGGGTTGAAAATATCAAGTGGCAAATACATTTTACATGTAGATAGTGACGACTGGGTCGATAAAGATATGGTAAGTTCTTTGATGAGTGAAGCTAGAAAAAGTTATGCAGACATAGTTTGTTTTGACTATATTAAAGAATTTAATAAAAAAAGCGTTGTAAAAAGTTTTTTTTATACAAAAAATTACCCAAAGTCTAATTTGAACTTTGTAAAAGCTATTTTATCTCATGAAATTTCTGTTTCCATGTGTGATAAATTGGTTAAAAGAGAGCTTTATGAAAATGTTGAATTTCCATATTTTTCACACTGTGAAGATAGTTTTGTAAATTTACAGCTTGTTTATTGGGCAAAAAAAATTACTCACATTGCAAAACCATTTTATCACTATAGAACAAATCCTAATTCGCTTTCTAGTAGTTTTTCAAATAATAAAAAAGCCCTTGATGATTTTGCTGATTTTAGCAGAGCTGTAAAGAATTTTTTGATACAAAAAGATCTTTTTGATGAATATTTTAAATTTCACATTCCTACTATTTTAAAATTTACTTTGGATTATTCTGAAAGTGATTTTAAAAAACAAATAAATGCTATATGCCCAGAAGCAAATAATATAAAATATGTTTTTCAAATCAATAGAAATATAATCTATAAAATTTTATATAGCACTGTTTTTATAGGGTTCTCGCAAATTTTTGTTTTTGCAAAAAAAGTATTTATTAGGCTTAGAAATTTTTAGATTCATATGATTGGAGTTGCTATGAAAATTTTTATAATCGGTAATGTCTCGTCTATGATGATAAATTTTAGAGAAGAGCTCATAAAATTACTTGTATCAAAAGGGCATGATGTCTACTGTTTAGTTAGTGACTACAATGAAGAAAGTAGAAAAAAAATAATCTCATTGGGTGCAACACCGCTTGACCATACTTTAAATGCAAAAGGGCTAAATCCATTTAAAGATCTCATTGCTACATATGATTTTATTAAGCTATTTAGGCAGCATAGGCCAGATGCGATTTTTTCTTTTTTTGTTAAACCAGTTATTTTTGTAACTATAGCCGCAAAAATAGCAAGAGTGCCAAGAATAGCAGGCATGATAGAAGGGCTTGGTGGAGCTTTTACAGTTCATAAAAATGGGCAAACAATGAAGGCGAAAATTATCAAAACTATACAAGTTCTTTTATATAAAATTTCACTACCATCTCTTGACGAGCTTATATTTTTAAATAATGACGATAAAAAGGACTTGATTGATAGATACAATATAAAAGCAAAGTCCATAAATATATTAGGTGGTATAGGTGTTGATCTTGATAAATTCTCATATACTAAAGCACCTATTGAACCTATAAATTTTATTTTTATAGCAAGACTTCTTGCAGAAAAGGGAATATTTGAGTATTTGGAAGCAGCTAAAATCGTAAAAGAAAAATATAAAGATGTAAAGTTTTATATATTTGGTAGTTTTGATGAGCACAATCCATTTGGATTAACGCATGAAGAACTAAAACCTTATCTTGATAGTGGTGTAGTTATATACCCTGGCTTCGTAAATAATATAAAAGAACGGATCGTGAATAGTTCTATTTTTGTCTTGCCTTCGTATTACAGAGAAGGTGTGCCAAGAAGTACGCAGGAAGCCATGGCGATAGGAAGGGCAGTAATAACCACAAATAGTGTAGGATGTAAAGAAACTGTTGAAGATAGTGTAAATGGGTTTTTGGTACCACCATTTGATAGTAAAATTTTGGCACAAAAGATGATTTATTTTATACAAAATCCAGAAATGATAGTCCAAATGGGTATAGAAAGCAGAAAAATAGCTGAAGTAAAATTTAATATAAATGAAAAGAATGAAATACTTGTAAAGATTATTATTGGGAAATAGCACATTGCCATTTTTAGGTTTTTAATTTAAAAAATTTTATATTGACTTGACTTCAGCAAGCTTATCGTGATTTAAATAATAAAACCAAGACAAGCTCACTAGTTTTCTAGGCTAGACTTCTACCCCGTTAGTCCACTAACTGATTTTGTATTATTCTTATCAGCCTTTTGTTTTAAAAATTCCTCTTCCTCTTTTGTAGGTTTATACTCACCTTTGAAGAATTTTTCTTAGTATCAATCTTTTGCTCTAGTATCTTTCTCTCATGAATTTTATATGTTGGCTTCAGTACTAAAGATAATTTCTAAAGCTAACGCTATATGCCCTATATCATAGTGGTAGCTTACACATTTTAGCTCTTTAGGAGTGCCAAGGGGTTTTTGTGGCGATAACTTGTGAGTTGCCGATATTGACCGGATAGTTTTCATCTTTACCGATAACTGTGAAACAAGTGTTAGCTAATTCCAATTTTATCCATTACATTTACTGCTTATAAATAAATTTAATTACTAAAGAATTAAGCTAAATAAAATAGAAAATAAAATATAATCCCAAATCTTTGGTCCCGTAGCTCAGTTGGTAGAGCACTACCTTGACATGGTAGTGGTCGATGGTTCGAGTCCATTCGGGGCCACCACTTCTAATAAAATATCCTAAACAAGAGATTTAAAAATTAATTATTAGTAAATTTTTTAAAGATTCGGTAAAGATTTATTTCAAATAATCTTTCACATCATACTCTTTGCCAGCATCGTGATCTTTTAAAAGTTTTGCCACGATAGGGCTTAAAATGATGATGGCAATTAAATTTGGCACAACCATCAAGCCATTAAACATATCTGCTAGGCTCCAGACAAAATCAACCTTTTGCAAGCTTCCCAAAAATACAAAAACGACTACTAAAATTTGAAAAGCTCTGACCGCTTTTGCCCCAAGAAGGTATCTTACATTGATCTCAGCAAAATAGTACCATCCAAGAATCGTTGTGAACGCAAAGAAAAATAGGCAAACAGCTACGAAGCTATATCCGCCAACCTTGCCAAAGATATGCGATGAGAAGGCTTCTTGCACCAAGGTGATACCTGTAAAGACTGCCTTGCCGTTTTCAAAGCTGATGACATTTGCGGTAAGTACTACAAAAACGGTTATATTTAAAACGATAAAAGTATCTACAAATACGCTCATTATGCCAAGTACTGCTTGATCGACCGGGTGTTTGACATTAGCTGCGGCGTGCGCGTGTGGAGTTGAGCCCATGCCAGCTTCATTGCTAAAAAGGCCCCTTGCTATGCCGTATCTCATCGCAGCTGCTATACTAGCTCCAGTCGCTCCACCCCACGCAGCTGAAGGATCAAATGCTGCTTTGTAGATAAGCAAAACTGCATCTGGAATTTCGTGAAAATTTAAAGCGATAATGATTAGTCCAACACCTACATAAAGTAAAGCCATCAAAGGCACGATCTTTTCAGCCACTCTTGCGATCGCCTTTACGCCACCTATAAAGATGACCGCACAGACGATTGCTAAAAAAGCTCCAGTTATCCACTGAGGTATACCAAAGGCACCTTTAAAGCCGTCTGAGATCGAGTTTGCTTGCACCATATTTCCGATAAAGCCAAGTGCGATAATGATGGCGATAGCGAAAAATCCAGCTAAAATTTTTGCCCATTTTCCCTTTAATCCACGACTTATATAAAATGCTGGACCGCCTATCGTGTGACCGCTGTCATCTTCTGTGCGGTAAATTTGAGCTAGGCAAATTTCAGCAAAATTTGTAGCCATGCCTAAAAATGCAGCGCACCACATCCAAAATATCGCTCCAGGGCCACCCATGATAAGAGCTGTTGTCGCGCCTACTAGATTGCCGGTGCCAACTTGTGCGGCGATCGCAGTTGCAACTGCTTGAAACTGGCTCATACCAGCCTTGCCAGCAGCTTCGCCGTGAAGCGAGAAATTCCCAAAAAGTTCTCTTAGGCCCATTTTAAACTTAAAAATTTGAACAAACCCAAGCCTAATAGTAAAAAATAGTCCGGTGCCGCAAAGTAGGGCGATAAGGAAGTATGGACCCCAAAGAAATGAATTTATACTCTCAACGCAATTATTTAAAATTTCAGCAAAATTTGTAAGCATTTTCTTAACTTTCATTGGTGTAGTTTAGAGAGCGAGTATATTTAAAAAAATATAAAATTAAAATAAATAAGAAAAATTTTTTAGCTTGGTTTAAAATTTTGTGCTAGTTTCGGCTTACTCGCTGTGAACTTGCTTTTACTAGCAAGATTTTACGACCAATATTTTTACGCTCTAAGGCGTTTTTTGATTGATAATTTCTAAATTTATCCCACAGTGAAGGTTTAGAATGGCTAAAATTATTTCTTGATTTTTGGATTTTAAAATTAGATTTTTGCGTGTTTCAGACGGCTTTTACGAGAAATTTGCAATCTTTCTTGTGCGGATATAACTTGGCAAAACGTATTTGACTCTTGGTTTTGCTAAAAATCTTATAAAGCACGTTATAAGCGGTTTTGGTATTAAATTTTTACTTCATTGTTATTTGCTGGATTTGCCGTATTTTGTCCGTAAATCGCCGCCCAAAGTTGTTTAAAAATTTCTGGAAATTCGCTTGCTATGCCATAAGCCGTCGTTAATCTACTCCAACGTCTTCTATCTTTAAATTTAAAACAGACCTTTCAAATTGACAGAGTAAAGCCTAAATTTTACCCTTTGACCTTATCTTTTCTAGCCACTCATTTAGCGTTTTTTCAAAGCCTATGTCCTTGCTTTTGTAAAAAACGAGCGGTTTTTCTAGATATTTTTGCTCGACCCAGCCACCAAAATCATGCGGATAAAGGTAGTCTTTGCTCTCTTTTGTGTGGTTTTTTAGATATGGCGGGATCTTTAAAATTTCCTCGCTTTGCACGTATCTTAGGGCGGCATTTATCGCGTTATAGCTGGAGTTTGACTTTGGCGAGCTAGCTAGATAGACGGCGCACTGAGCTAGTATTATCCTAGCCTCTGGAAAGCCTATCTCTTTTACCGCACTTAGTGTGCTTGCGGCTAAATTTAGCGCATTTGGGTTTGCATTGCCGATGTCTTCGCTGGCAAATATCGCCATCCTTCTAGCGATGAAGTCCGCACTCTCGCCAGAGTCTATGAGCCTTGCGAGATAGTAGATAACGGCGTTTTCGTCGCTTCCACGTAGGCTTTTTATAAAAGCGCTTGCTAGCTCGTAGTGCGTATCATCCTCTTTTGCTCCCTCTTTTAGGGCGTTTTGACGCAGTGTCTTTAAATTTTCCAGACTCACATTTTCATCAAGCGTGATGGCAAATTCTAGTAAATTTAGCATAGCTCTTGCGTCGCCACCGCTACTTTTAAATAGATATTCTTTGGCTTCCTCGTCTATGCTAAATGAAATTTGCTCTCTTATCTTGCCAAGAAGCTCCTCAAAATCGCCACTGCTAAGCGGCCTAAACTCAAAGAGCATAGAGCGACTTCTGATGCCTGAGCTTAGCGTGAAAAAGGGATTTTCCGTGCTAGCACCGATGACTAAGGCTTTGTAGTTTTCCATGGGAATTAGCAGTGCTTCTTGTTGGGTTTTGCTTAGGCGGTGGATCTCGTCTATGAAAAAGAGTGGCTTATTTAAGGCGTTTTCGTAGTTTTTTAAAATTTTGCGAAAGTCATCTATCTTTAAATTTCCGCCATCAAATTCGTAAAAGTCGTAGTTTGCGCCGCTTGCTACTGCTCTTGCAAAGCTCGTCTTGCCACAGCCTGCTGGACCATAAAAGATGGAGTGTGGGATTTTGTTAGAGGCTATAAATTTTAAAAATGCTGCTTTAACCGCTTTTTGTCCGCAAATTTCATCCAAGCTTTTTGGTCTAAACATCAGTGCAAGTGAGCTCAAATTTCTTCCTTTACTTTGCTGGTTTTGGCAAAATTTTAGCTTTCGCGCTAAGACTTTCTATCTTAAACTCATAAATTTTAGTAATCTTTAACCCATACTGAGCCGCTGTTTCAAAGGTGTTCATCGCATAAGCTGTATATTTTAGGCTGAGAATTTTTAAAATTTCATATTTTTTAGCTTCGTCTGTGATCTCGTAAACTCTAGTTTTTGCGATGGCACTTTTATACTCAGTCGTAAAAACCTTACCTCCAAGTGCCTTGCCGTCGTCTTTTATCGCATCTAACTCGCTTTCGCTTAGATGTGGGACTTTGTTAAAACTAACGCAGACAAACTCCACTTTTCGTCCATCTTGAAGTAGTTTTGCCTTACAGCCAGCGGTAGCTCCGTGTATAAAAATGCTTTCACCAACTCTAACAGGCGAGATCGGTACGCTAAAAATTTCTCCCTCATCATCCACACATGAAATTACCGCATATTCACATTCATCTATGATTTTTAGGCCATCTTCACGGCTTAGCTCTCTATCTTTTCGTCTCATTTTTTATCCTTTTTTTGAAAGAGCATTTTAAAATTTAAGTGCTTAAAGGCTAGTATAACGCAAAAATTTCAAGGAAAAACATGAGAAAAATAGCCATTTTTGCCATTTTATTTGGCATAAACTTAGTCCATGCAAACGATGTTTGCAATGAATATATCAAGCAAAGTAGGCTATATCTTGACGAGCTTTATGCCAAAGAGAGCAAGCGACTTGCAAATGATGAAAAGGAGCTAAGGCTTTTTGAGCTTAAATTTGATGAGTTTAAACAAAGACAAAGCGGCCAAGAAGCCATAATTTTGCAAAACAAAGATGAGAAATTTTGCAAAAGAAAGCTTGAAGAGACAAACAAACTTTTAAATGATCTAAAAAAATAGATCAAATTTTTACGTTTAGATCCCAGTCTATTGGTGTTTTGCCATGGTTTGCTAGATAGATATTTGCTTTTGAGAAGTGACGGCAGCCAAAAAATGCGCCACGAGCCAGTGGGCTTGGATGTGCTGCCTCTAAGATGAGGTGCTTGCTGGCGTCAATGAGCGGTGCTTTGGCTCTAGCTGGATTGCCCCAAAGCATGAAAACTACGTTTTGTAAATTTTCGCTTATCTTTTTTATTACAGCGTCAGTAAAGCCCTGCCAGCCAAAGCTTGCGTGGGAATTTGCCACTCCAGCACTAACACTTAAAGTTGAGTTTAGAAGCAGCACGCCTTGCTTTGCCCACTTTGTAAGATCGCCACTATTTGGCTCTTTTGTGCCAAGATCAGCGTAAATTTCTTTATAAATATTCACAAGACTTGGGGGGACTTTTACACCACTAGGCACTGAAAAGCTTAGCCCCATGGCTTGATTTGCGCCATGGTATGGATCTTGGCCTAGGATGACGACTTTGACAGAGTGAAATGGCGTTAGGTTAAATGCATTAAATATAAGCGCGCTTGGCGGATAGACGGTGCCAGTGCTCTTTGCTTTTAAGAAATTTTCTTTGATACGCGCGAAATTTTCACTCAAAAACTCATCTTTTAGCACCTCTTTCCAACTTGGCTCGATCTTTATGTCGTCTAAATTTATCTGCATTTTTCTGCCTTTTGTAAGTTTTAGCGGTATAATTTTAACTAAAATTTATCTAAAGGAAAGAGCTGTGTCTGAGCAAATTTTTAATAAGATCTATGAGCTTCTTAGCAAGAATGAAGCTAAATTTAAAGTTCTAAATCATGAGAGTGCGACCACTTCAGAAGAGGTGGCAAAACTTAGGGGAACAAAGATGAGCCAAGGCGCAAAGGCTCTAGTTTGCTCTATAAAAGGGGTAGATGAGGAAAAATTTAGGCAAATTTTTAAAGATGAAAATGTGCTAAATGATTATTTGCTAAGCGATGAAAAGCCAGCGATGAAGGCTGGTAAAATTTATATTTTGGCTATTTTGCCAGCTGATATGCAGGCAAATCTTGATAGCTTGACACAAAAATTTGACGGCAAAAGGGCAAGCCTAGCTAGTCCAGATGAAGTTTTGGCATTGGCAGATTGTGTTTTTGGTTCAGTGCCACCGTTTAGCTTTCATAAAAATTTACACATTGTAGTTGATGAAAGGTTACTACAAAGAAACGATGAGATCGCATTTAATGCGGGACTACTTGATAGATCGATCATTTTAAATACAAAAGATTATACAAAGATAGTGCGACCAACGCTAATAAATTTTGCAGAATGAAAAAGTGCTAGGCTAACCACTTCCTAGCACTAAATATTGTCGGGAGAAAAATGAATTTAAATAATGCAAAGACGAGAAATTGCTAAATTCATTTCAAGAACAAATATTATCAGGCATAATCTTAAAGTATAATAAATTATATAAATAAAAAGCTTTAAATTTAGGGATTTATACATTTAAATATAAATATATATATTTCATAAATAAATTTATAGATCAAAGCTTGTGGATTTAAAAAGAATTTATAAAAATTTGCTTAGTAAATATTAAGTTTAGCTTAAAGCCCATTTAGATAAAATCCTTAATCGTTCTTTTATCGTAAAAAAGACAATTTGATATAAGGAAAAACAATGAGCGATATCATCGCATACAAACTAAATGGCGAAATAGTCGATACTCAAAGTATCGCAGGGCGTGAGAGTAGTGCTGAGCCTATCTATTTTGACAACTCAAAAGAGGCACTACACGTTATCAGACACTCCTGTGCGCACCTCATGGCACAAGCTATCAAATCACTCTATCCAAAGGCGAAATTCTTTGTCGGACCAAATGTAGAAGATGGATTTTATTATGATTTTAGAGTTGATGATGAGGGTACGAAGCTAGGCGAGAGCGATCTAGCAGTGATCGAAGATAAGATGAAAGAGCTTGCTGAGAAGAAAATTGATATCATCAAAACCTGCTCAACCAAAGCTAATATGAGCGATAAATTTAAAGATGACGACCTAAAGCAAGAGGTCTTAAAAAGAATCCCAGATGGTGAAGTTAGCAGCTACTCACAAGGTGATTTTGAAGATCTTTGCCGTGGACCACACGTACCAAATACTAAATTTTTAAAATTTTTCAAGCTTACACGTGTGGCTGGGGCTTATCTTGGCGGAGATGAGAACCGTGAGATGCTAACTAGAATTTACGGCACAGCTTACGCAGACAAAGAGAGTCTAAAAGAGCACATCCGCATCATCGAAGAGGCTAAAAAGCGCGATCACAGAAAGCTTGGCGTCGAGATGAAGCTATTTACATTTGATGAAGAAGTGGGTGGCGGTTTGCCTATCTGGCTACCAAATGGCGGACGCTTAAGATCAAAACTAGAGCAGCTCTTATACAAAGCCCACCGCGACCGCGGCTATGAGCCAGTGCGAGGTCCTGAGCTTTTAAAGGCTGACGTGTGGAGAAGAAGCGGCCACTACGCAAACTACAAAGAAAATATGTACTTTACAACGATCGATGAGACAGAGTATGGCATCAAGCCGATGAACTGCGTTGGTCACATCAAAGTTTATCAAAGTGACATCCGCTCTTACCGCGATCTCCCGCTTAAATTTTTTGAATACGGCGTCGTGCACCGTCATGAGAAAAGCGGCGTGCTTCACGGACTTTTCAGGGTTCGCGAATTTGCTCAAGATGACTCACATATCTTTTGTATGCCAAGCCAGATCAAAGAAAATATCTTAGAAATTTTAAAATTTGCTGGCACGATAATGGAAAATTTTGGTTTCCACTATGAGATGGAGATATCAACCAAGCCAGCCAAAGCGATCGGTGGCGATGAAATTTGGGATACAGCTACAAAAGCGCTAAAAGAAGCTCTTGATGAAAATGGCTTTAAGTACGGCATCGACGAGGGCGGCGGCGCATTTTATGGACCAAAGATCGACATTAAGATAACTGACGCGCTTAAGAGAAAGTGGCAGTGCGGCACGATACAAGTTGATTTTAACTTGCCAGAGCGCTTTGATCTAGGCTACATCGACGCAAATAACGAAAGACAGCGCCCTGTAATGCTTCACAGAGCCTTGCTTGGCAGTTTTGAGAGATTTATAGGAATTTTACTTGAGCACACTGCTGGCGAGCTACCATTTTTCATAGCTCCTACGCAAGTCGTCATCGTGCCTATTAGCGACGCGCATTTAGACTACGCAAAAGAAATTTCACGCGAGCTAAGAAAGATCAACGTCGATAGCGAGATCGCAAGTAAAAATGAGAGTTTAAATAAGAGAATAAGAACGGCAGAAAAACAAAGGGTGCCTATGATAGTCGTGCTAGGTGACAACGAAGTAGCGAACAAGAGCGTTGCATTGCGCGACAGACAGGCTAGGACGCAGAGCGATATGAGCTTGGCGGAATTTATAAATTTAACGAAGGAGAAACTTAGTGAGGTACATTTTTGAGTAAGGAAAATGAAGTATTGCTCAATGAGGACATAAGGGCGAGAGAGGTAAGATGTGTAGGGGATGATGGCACGGCATACGGTGTCATCTCAAGAGATGAGGCTTTAGAGATCTCAAATAAGCTTGGGCTTGATCTAGTGCTTATAGCGCCAGATGCGAAGCCGCCAGTTTGCAAGATAATGGACTACGGCAAATTCCGCTATCAGCAAGAGAAAAAGCAAAAAGAGGCCAAGAAAAAGCAAAAAACCATCGAGATAAAAGAGATAAAACTCTCTGTCAAGATCGCCCAAAACGATATAAACTACAAGGTTAAACACGCAAGCGAGTTTTTGCAAGATGGCAAACACGTTAAATTTCGTGTATTTTTAAAGGGTCGCGAGATGAGCACCCCAGAGGCTGGCGTAGCCATGCTTGAGAAGGTCTGGGAGATGATCAAAGATGAGGCTGACCGCGACAAAGAGCCTATAATAGAAGGTCGTTATGTAAATATGCTTGTAACTCCAAAAAAGGGTTAAATTCTCACAAAGAGCAGGCTAGGGCTTGCTCTTTTTTATTAAATTTTTAATACAAAAACTCACAAATAACTATTTTCAAAAATTCTATCATTTTTATATCTGCTAAATTTACGCAATGGTGTTTGCGGTTGATGTGGCTTGTGAGTTTGTAAATTTAAGTGTTTGTGCGAATGTTTTTAGCTAAATTTTGTCTAATTGCAGGTTAAATTTGGTAAGAAACTTGATTATTTGTAGCTTAAATTTAGCAAATTTTAAATTCCCTTGTTCGAATTTAATTGTCTTGCTGTCACTCGCAAAAGCGCTGTGCCTAAAACTTCTTGTGAGTTTTAAATTTTGTTTTTTATATGCTTGAGTGAGAGTTTTTAAGCTAAATTTTGCCTATGAGCTAGCTAAATTTGGCAAAGAGAATATCACTTTAATAATACTTTTTACAAAAGCTTTGACTACTTTTGGTTTTATTTGATGAGCAAATTTGGTAAGAAACTTGATTATTTGTAGCTTAAATTTATCAAATTTTAATCTTTGCTTAGCAGAATTTAATCATTTTGACATCGCTTGCGTGAGTGCTTTATTGAAATTTGACCAAGCAAACGCAGGCTATTAGAGTAAATTTGAACTTCTTGTGAGCTTGTAGATTTATGGTGCGTTATGGTGCGTGTGCGAGTGCCGTGAGCTAAATTTCATCTAATAGGTTGCTGAACTTGACGAGAGAAATATAGCTTTAATAAGTGCCCTTTGCAAATCTTTTGACTGCTTTTATTTTATTTGGAGCTAAATTTAGCAAATAATTTCTTTATTTATAGCTTAAATTTATAAAATTTTAATTTTTGTTTGCTGGAATTTTTTCTATTTTTTATCGCTCGCATGGATGCTTTACAGAAATTTGACTGGGTGAGAGCCGCATACTAGAGTAAAAATAAAAGCTTCTTTTGAGTAAATTCGATATTTGTAGTGTTTATGCGAGTGCTTTGAGCTAAATTTTGCCTAATAGCTGGTTAAATTTAATAAGTGAAATTTGGTTTTTCTTGTAAAAATGCGAGTAGTTTTTATCGCTTTAAAATGCTTTTTTGCGAAGGATTTGACTGCTTTTGTTTTATGTGGTAGCAAAATTTGATAAGAGAAATTTAGGTGTGGCTTAAATTTATAAAATTTAACTATCTCTTGCCAAAAATGTGCTCTGTTATCCGTTTGAGAAATTTTAGGTTTTGCTCGCTTTTTGGTAGGATTTTGTCATTTAGCCTTATTATGCCGAAGTTGCAAGCGCTATGAAAATTTCTCTCTCGCAACTCATTTGCTGCAAATTTCTTTATCGTCAAACAAGCCACGCATAGACCGCACCACTCGTGCAATCAAGCAAAAATATCCACAGGATGCTCCACGGCAAAAACTTTCAATTTTACTGCTCAAACCTTGCCGCTCCACCATTTGCCGTCATGTCAGCTTTTTTAGCAAAATTTATACTAAAAGCTCTAAAAAATGTGGTCTGCTCGCCACCCTAGTGAAATTTAACCAAGCTTCAAATTCACATCTGCCACGCCAGCAAAAATTTGTCAAAACAAACGCTCTATATACATCGTATAAAATGCTTCAAAGCAGCGTAAATTTGCTAGCTTGCTAGTAAAATTTGCCGTGCAAAAGGCAAATCCTATTTTGACTAAAACAAGCTGGCCTTATATTGATTTACGCCCAAATTTAGCTTGGACGTAAATTTACAGAGCCAAATTGGCCTACACATATCCTTGATCTATCATCGCGTCAGCCACTTTTCTAAAGCCAGCGATATTTGAGCCAAGCACTAGGTTGCCCTCATCGCCAAACTCTTTACTCGTTTCGTAGCTTAGCTCAAAGATGTGGTTCATGATGCCATGGAGTCTGCGATCGACCTCCTCGAAGCTCCACGAAGTCATGCCAGCATTTTGCATCATCTCAAGTCCGCTTGTGCCCACGCCACCAGCGTTTGCTGCTTTTGCTGGAGCAAAGTGGAAGTCTTTTTGTGCAAGCATGAAATTTATCGCATCAAGCGTGCTTGGCATGTTCGCGCCCTCAGCTACGAAGCGGCAGCCATTTGCGTAAAGCACTTTTATGTCAGCTAGGTGAAGCTCGTTTTGTGTCGCGCATGGGAAGGCTCCGTCGCATGGCACGTCCCAGACGCCGTTTCTGCCCTCTTTATACTCGCTCACGCTTACATATTTTGCGTTTGGTCTAAATTTGGTGTATTCGCTAAGGCGAGCGCGCTTCACTTCTTTTAGCTCTTTAAGCACCGCTAGATCGATGCCCTCCGCGTCGTAAACGTATCCGTTTGAATCAGAAACCGTGATAGGCAGCGCGCCTACTTGATAGAGCTTTTCTACAGTGTATATGGCGACGTTTCCGCTACCGCTTATGCTGCACTTTTTACCCTCTAGCCCAAGTCCCGCCTTTTGCAGCATATTTTGCGTGAAATATACCAGCCCGTATCCTGTCGCCTCCGTGCGCGCTAGGCTGCCGCCCCAGTTTAGCCCCTTGCCCGTTAGTATACCGTCAAATCTGCCGGTTAGCTTTTTATACTGCCCAAACATATAGCCTATCTCGCGCGCGCCAACGCCGATGTCGCCTGCGGGCACGTCTACGGTGTTGCCGATGTGGCGGTATAGCTCGCTCATAAATGCTTGGCAAAAGCGCATTATCTCGCCCTCGCTCTTGCCTTTTGGATCAAAGGTGCTGCCGCCTTTTGCGCCGCCGATATTTACGCCCGTAAGCGAGTTTTTAAAAATTTGCTCAAATCCAAGAAATTTTAGCACGCCAAGATCCACGCTAGGATGCAGTCTGATACCGCCTTTATAGGGGCCCACGGCTGAGTTAAACTGCACGCGGTAGCCGTTATTTACCTGCGGTCTGCCGTCGTCGCCCGTGTACGTGACGCGAAAGATCACCGTGCGCTCGGGGATAACTATGCGCTCTAGGATCGCGTGTTTTTGGTACTTGCTTTCTCTTTTTATAAGCGGCTCGAGGCTGTTTAGCACCTCGGTCGCAGCCTGGACAAAGACGCCTTGACCCGGATTGGTCTTTTTTATCCACTCCATCGTTTTTTCGATGTACTCGCTCATTTTGGCTCCTATTCGTCAAATTTTCGTAGTTGAATATTAACTCTCCTAGAAAAAATTTTTATTTAAATTTATTTTTATATTTTTATTTTAGGCGATGAGCGTTACATATCGAAACTAAATTTATGAAAAGTGGTTTTTGTTTCGGTCGCTGAAATAAATTTATAGAAGATAATTTAGGCTAGGAAGCCCGATTTTGCTAAATTTCATATGCCATCTCTTGCCAGAAAAGAAGGGCTCTACCATCTGCTTGGACAAATTTTAGGATTTGCTCGGTTGATGGCATAGCTTCATCATTTAGCCTTGCTATATCGATGCTAGCAAGCGCTATGAAAAATTTCTCAAAGTCGCTTGCGACGCACCTGCTGCAAAGCTCCTCATCTCCAAGCAGCCATGCATAGACCGCGCCACTCGTGCAATCAAGCAAAAATATCCACGGATCACCCACGGCAAAGACTATTAAATTTAAAGGGCGAGCTTCACCTTGCCACCATTTGCCGCCGTACTCATCTATACTATTTAGTCGTGCTATCTCGCTTGCATAGTCGCCTCTAGAGCCAAATTTGACATTGCAAATTTCAAAATTTCCAAGGTCAAATTTGCTTAAAAGCTTTATAAATTTAGCTGGGAAATTTACGCCAAGAGCTTCTTGTGCGTTTTTAAGTGCTTGTGTGGTAGCTTTAACATCATTTTGAAGCAAGAGCCTCATGCCAGTCATACCCTCTTGCTCTAGTGGTAAGAAAATTTGATCTAACTTTTGAGCGATTTCATCTAGCTTTAAAAACATATCAGTCCTTTAATCTGCTGGATTTTGGCAAATTTTATCAAATTTAACTCGGTGCGCTTTTAAATTTGACCAATTTGCCGCCAAACTTAGACTACGATCTTCATAAATTTAAAAAGCTAGCATAGATAACTAAAAAACTAGCAATCACTAAAAGCGAGATGTTAAGAAAGGCGAATGCTTTGTTTTTGCACCGCTAGCAATGGCGGACATCTCTATGCCGTGGATGCAAAAAGTGGCGAGGTGATGTTTAAGTTTAAAACCAGTGGCACGGAGAATTTTGTTTGTGTCGAGGGTCAAATTTTACTTGCAAATTGCAAAAATAAGCCAGTTTTGATAAGCGCTAGAAATGGCTTGCTACTAAAAAGGATATAGTTTGAAATTTTGGTTTAGTTACAGATCAGATCATGCTAGTAAGCGGTGGCAAGCTCTACGCTATGGCAAACGACAAATTTAAAATTTACGCAGTTTGTGTGGAAATTTGGCTTTGGCGAAATTTATCGCCAAAGCCGCAATGAGATAAATTTATCTCTTCTTTTTATATCTTTTTATCGCCTCTACGATGACCTCTTCTAGATCATCGTTTGGCTCTTTATTCATATCGTCATAGGTGTTTTCAAGGATAGTTTTTAAGTTTTTCTCAACGTAGCTAGTATCAAAAAATCCCCTTCTAAACTCCTTGCTTTTGCTTATAGTTAGCAAAAATGGGATGATCGTTCGCACGCCCTCGATGGTAAATTCTTCAAGTGCTCTTTCAAGCTTATTTACCGCTAGGTCATAATCAGTCGCCTTGACGATCAGTTTTGCGATAAGCGAGTCGTAAAATGGCGGTATGGTGTAGTCTTTATAGACGTGGCTATCAACGCGCACAGAAGGGCCAAGAGCTGGGTAGTAGCCCTCGATCGTGCCTGGTGCTGGGATGAAATTCTCCCAGACATTTTCAGCCGTGATCCTAGCCTCTATTGCGTAGCCTCGTGGCTTGATGTCACTTTGCTCGATCTCTAAAATTTCACCAGCAGCGATCCTTATTTGCCTAACGACTAAGTCGTGGCCGGTGATCTCTTCAGTGATGCCATGCTCCACCTGGATACGGGTATTCATCTCCATGAAGTAAAAGTTATTGTAGTCATCTAGCAAAAACTCGATCGTTCCGACGTTTGAGTAGCCCACAGCTTTTGCAGCGGCCACTGCGGTCACACCCATTATTTTTCTTAAATTTTCGCTGATAGATGGGCAAGGTGCGATCTCGATAATCTTTTGGTGGCGCCTTTGGATAGAGCAGTCACGCTCGCAAAGGTGGATGATATTGCCGTAGTTATCGCCTAAAATTTGAAACTCGATGTGACGAGGATTAACGACAAGCTTCTCCATGAAAACCTCATCGTTGTTAAAGTAGGTCTTTGCTTCTCTGGTGCACGACTCAAAGGCATCTTGCATATCTTCTTCTTGCCAAACTTCTCTGATGCCACGGCCGCCTCCTCCTCCGCTTGCTTTTAAAATGACTGGATAGCCGATGCGTCTAGCGTACTCTTTTATGGCATCCATGCTCTCGTCATTTAGCTTTTCAGTGCCAGGCACGATTGGTATGCCGTTTCTTTTCATTAGGTATCTTGCGATATTTTTATCACCCATTTTTCTGATCACCTCAGCCTTTGGACCGATAAAGATAAGCCCAGCGTCCTCGACCGCCTTTGCAAATTCGTAGTTTTCGCTTAAAAAGCCGTATCCTGGGTGTATCGCGTCAGCTCCGCACTCTTTAGCAAGCTTTACGATAGCTTTGGCGTCAAGATAGCCCTTGATTGGATCTTCGCCCACTTGATAGGCCTCATCAGCTATCCTTACATGCAAGCACTCGCTATCTGGCGCTGTGTAAATTCCTACGCTTTGAATGTGTAAATCCCTACAAGCTCTGACTATCCTAACTGCGATCTCACCACGATTTGCGATAAGAATTTTATGTATCATAGGCTATCCTTTTTGAGTTTTACTTATCATATAACTATTCGTTTTATTTTTAGATAAATTTATTAAGTCTGGTTTTAAAATTTGAGTGCAAAGGCTAAATTTACACTCAAATTTGTCTATCTATTGATGATTTGTGGAAAAGGTGTGGCTAGGGCTTTTTTGCTAAAATCTTGCGACTCGATCGTGAAATTTGTAGCAAATCTTTGAATGCCCTCTTTTTTATAAGCACGCCTTTGGATGGTAAAAAGGACTAAATTTCCGCCTTGTTTGGTGTAGCGATATATCGAATGCTCAGCTGTTGGTACGCCATTTAGGTTTGAAAATATCGTGATATCAAGATAAATTTCATTTGCCAGCGAACCCTTTTTATAAGCCACTTTTAGCCCTTTTGCTTTTAGCTCTTTTAGATCATTTATCTTTTGCTCGACTGCTTGCTCTGGCGTAGCGTCAAATTTAAGGGTATTTAGCGAGAGCATGTAGCTAAAACTATCTAGCTTCTCGCCAGGGAGCAAGTACTCCTGCGTGAATAAATTTGGCATAGGCTTGGCTGAATATGCCAATGAGTAGAGTCTGTTGTCAAATTTTATCTGCACCGGCTCAAAGTACTGAGTCGCCGCAAGTAAGAGTGCCGGCAAAGCGATAAATGCTAAAAATTTCTTCATCAAATTCCCTCAAAATGGATTTACTATCATTACCCAGATGATGATGAGCATTGCAATAGTTGGCACTTCGTTGTAGGCTCTAAAGAAGATGCCACTTTTGTTACAGCGTTTTTCTTTGAGCTGCTTCATGTAGCGTCCAAGGTCTAGGTGATAGATAGCCATTAAGATGACAACTAAAATTTTGACATGGATGTGACCAGTTTTTATAAGATCAGGCATCGCGATAAGTATCAATATACCAGTGACAAATGAGCCAATTAGTGCGACCCAGCCGATGTAGTGATACATCTTGTACTCCATCACCTCTACCACTTTTACAAAGTCTGGCTTGTCCATATTTTCTACGTGATAAACGTAGAGCCTTGGCTGATAAAACAGCACTGCCATCCACGAGATGAAAAACAAATAGTGGAGGTATTTTAAGTAAAGATAATATTCTGCCATAACGTCTCCTTATCTAAAAAGTATCTCTTTTCTAGCTTCAAATTCAGCCTTGCTGATCGCACCACTCTCAAAAAGCTCGTAAAGCCTTTTTAAGTCGTCCTCTTTATCTTTTAGTTTTAGTCTCTCTTTTAGCTCGACTTTTTGTAAATTTTTCTCGACATAAGCACCAACCAAAAATGCATCTATAAGCCACCAAATGCCCCAGATAGCTAAGAATGGTATGCCTATAATGAAATAAAACGTAGAGTAGCCAACGAAAAATAGTCCCATCATCAAAAAGCCAGTGATAAATTTACCAAGGTAAATTCTATGCGCCCCAAGCCAGCCAGTAAGTAGCCAAAGCGCGTATGCGACGTAGATATTATTTCCCACTCTCTCTCCTTTTTCTAAAACTTTGCCAAAGTATCATCACCACGCAAAGATCGATCATCACATCAGCGAAGTTAAAGACCGCAAAGTTAAACCACTTGTGCCAAAAGACATAATCCACGACGCCGCCATGGATAAATCTATCTGTGATATTTGAGCTGCCAGCTCCTAGCAAAGCTCCAAGCCAAATGGCATACGAGCAAAGCAGCTTTTTTTCAATGACTAGATAGACAAAAACGCCTAAAATGAGGGCGATCTGGATAAATTTAAGCCACTCATCTAAAAAGGCAAACATCGAAAATGCAACGCCCTTATTATATGTAAGAACTAGTGAGAAAAACTCGCCCTCCCACGAAAAACCATCTATAAATATCATCTTTATCGCTTGATCAACGATAAAAATGAGAAAAAACGCGATGAAAAATTTAACTAAGCTTTTACGCATTTAGGGCTTTTACAAAAAATTTCTCAACTTCATCCATGCGTTTTTCAACTAAAGTTTGATTTTTACCCTCAAGCAAAAGTCTGATCAAATTTTCAGTGCCAGAGTATCTAAATAGCGATCTTATGCCCTCTTTTGCGAGGCTAGCCTCAAGCTCTTTTAGCCCCTCTATCTTATCAAGCGGCTTTTTCTCTGTGATCTTTAAATTTAGTAAAATTTGTGGATACGGCTTTAGCTCGCCAAAAATTTCACTAGCTTTTTTGCCTTTTTTAAGCATCATAGCAACTACTTGCATCGAAGTAACAAGGCCGTCGCCAGTTTTAGCGTAGTCGTTAAATATCACGTGGCCGCTTTGCTCGCCACCAAAATTTATGCCATTTTCTTTCATCATCTCAAGCACGTATTTATCGCCTACGTTTGAGCGAAGTAGCTTGATCTTGTGAGCTTTTAGATAGTCATCAAGTGCGGCATTACTCATCACCGTAGCCACGATGGCTCCACCTTTTAGCGCCTTTTGCTCGTGTAAAAATGCAGCTAGTGAGCCAAGTATCGCATCGCCATGCACAACTTCGCCGTTTTCATCGACGACTACAAGTCTATCAGCATCGCCGTCAAATGCAAAGCCGATGTCAGCACGAAGCCTTTTTACCTCGCTTGCTAGATCTTCTGGGTGAAGTGCGCCGCAGTTTTGGTTGATATTGCTACCATTTGGTTCGTCGTTTATGACGATGACATCGGCTCCAAGCTCGCTAAACACGGTTGGTGCGACCTTGTAAGCAGCTCCGTTTGCCACGTCTAAAACTACTCGTAAATTCTTTAAATTTAACTCTTTTGGGAATGAATTTTTGATCTGCACGATATATCTGCCGATAACGTCGTCAATTCTCTTGTTTGCACCTATCTCTATCATTGTCTTTTGGGCATTCGCGATGAGCTCGTCGTCGTAGAAAATTTTCTCTATCTCAGCTTCTATTTTTTCATCTAGTTTGTTGCCAAAGCTATCAAAAAATTTGATACCGTTATCGTAGTATGGGTTGTGTGAAGCGCTTATCATTATACCAGCGTCACAGCGCATATTTTCTGTTAAAAATGCGATTGCAGGTGTTGGCATAGGGCCTATTTGAAGGACGTTGTAGCCAACTGCAGTCAGCCCCGCAACTATGGCGGTTTCTATCATATAACCGCTTTTTCTAGTATCTTTTCCAACCAAAATCACATTTGTCGCTGAAGTCTTTCTAAAATAAATTCCAGCCGCCATTGCAAGACGCATAGATGTTTGAGCTGAGAGCTTTTCGCCTGCCTTGCCACGAACTCCATCCGTTCCAAATAGTTTCATAAATTTATCCTTTTTATTATAAAATTGTGCTATTTTATCAGAATTTACCTAATTTAAAATCTAAAATTTACTTTCATTAAGGATGACTTAAATTAAGGTTAAATTTATTATATCTTTAATATAATCACCGACTAAAATTATTCAAAAAGGTATATTATGGCAAACCATAAATCTGCTGAAAAAAGAGCTAGACAAACTATAAAAAGAACAGAAAGAAATAGATTTTACCGCACAAGACTTAAAAATATAACAAAAGCAGTGCGTGTAGCTGTAGAAGCTAAAGATCTAAATGCTGCAAATGAAGCTTTAAAAGTTGCTAACAAAAGCATCCATAGCTTCGTAAGTAGAGGCTTTTTGAAGAAGCAAACTGCTGCTCGCCGCGTTAGTCGCCTTGCACAATTGGTAAATACTCTAAAAGCTGCTTAATTTATAAAATTTAATGTTTGCTGATAAACTTCATCCATTTTTGGATCGCTATAATGAAATTTCTGCGCTTCTTAGCGATCCAAATATAGCAAACGATATCGAAAAGATGACAAAGCTCTCAAAAGAGCAATCATCTATCGAGCCAGTCGCAACTGCCTCAACAAAATATCTAGAAATTTTAAAAGACATCGACGAAAATAAAGCCCTACTTGAGGACTCTGAGCTTGGTGAGCTAGCAAAAGAGGAACTTAAAAATTTAGAGATTTCAAGAGAAAAGCTTGAAGAAGAGATAAAAATTTTACTTCTTCCAAAAGATCCAAACGATGATAAAAATATATTTTTAGAAATTCGTGCAGGTACTGGTGGTGATGAGGCTGCGCTATTTGTTGGAGATCTTTTTAATGCTTACATTAGATATGCGGAGCTTCGAGGATATAAATTTGAGATCGTTAGCCAAAGTGAGGGTAACACTGGCGGCTTTAAAGAGATTATTGTACTTATAAAAGGCAAAGGCGCTTACTCAAGACTAAAATTTGAAGGTGGCACGCATAGGGTTCAGCGTGTGCCAGAGACTGAGAGTCAGGGCAGGGTGCATACTTCAGCTGTGACTGTGGCTATTATGCCAGAGGTCGAGGATAGTGAGATCGAAATCAATCCAAATGATATAAGAGTCGATGTGATGAGAAGCTCAGGTCACGGCGGTCAGTCGGTAAATACAACCGATAGTGCCGTTAGGATCACACATATACCAACTGGCCTTGTTGTAACAAACCAAGATGGCAAGAGTCAGCACAAAAATAAAGAAGCTGCGATGAAGGTGCTAAAAGCTAGACTTTATGAGATGCAAGAGCAAGAGAGACTTGCAAAAGAAACTAGTGAGCGAAAGAGTCAGGTCGGCACTGGAGACCGCTCAGGCAGGATAAGAACTTATAACTATCCGCAAAACCGCATAAGTGATCACCGTATAAATTTAACACTTTATCGACTTGATGCGATTATGGCTGCGGGATTATTTGACGAGATCATTGAGCCACTTATTACGCATTATCAAGCAGAAGCTATGCTAGAAGCTGGTATTTAAATTTTCAAATTTTTACTTCAAATTTTATAATTTATTTCTTTACTTAAAAATATTACTTTAGCTTAAAATACTTTTAAATTTACCAAGCTTTAAAGTCAAATTTACAAGAATTTTATAAAAATAGATATTTAGAAGTAGTAGCTAGTAATATTTTTTATCATTTTTTTCAAAATAATATAAATTAAATTTTTAGATTTTATTTCTCAAATAGCGATTTATAGGGCATTTAAAAGTATAAAATTTTTATTTTTGATATTATAATTTTGCATAAATATTTTTTAAGTTTTGCTTAATAATTCTACCTTACAATTTCACCATAATTTAATTCAAAACAAGGAGACAAAATGTCAATAAGTGCAAGAAATCAACTAAATGTTGAGATCACAGAGGTAAGAACAGGTGCGGTAAATTCGCTAATATCTGCTAAGCTTGCAGGCGGTGAGGTGCTAAAAGCGACTGTTACGGTTGATAGTGAAAAAGGTCTTGATCTTAAAGTTGGTAAAAAAGCTATCTTTTTATTTAAAGCTTCAAGCGTTATCGTTTCAAAAGATGACAGCATTAAGCTTAGCGCTACAAACCAAATAAAAGGCACTGTAAGCGAGATAAAAGACGGAGCTGTAAATGCTGAAGTTATTATCGATGTAAATGGCAGCAAAATTTCAGCTATCATCACAAGAGAGTCAGTTAGTAGCCTAGCTTTAAAAGTAGGAGATAAAGTAACTGCAATCATCAAAGCAACTCAAATTATAGTTGGTGTTAAATAATTTACGGAGCAATTTTGCTCCGTTCTTCTAAACTAAATTCTATTCTTAAGCTAAAATCTAAAATACTCTAAAAATTATCAGCCAAGTTATAAATTTAAAGAAATTGTAGTAAATATCTTTAAAGCTATTTACTTAAAAATTTTATAGCTAAAATTTATATTACTTTTATAGCCTATCCACCATTTTAAGCAGAGCATGGCACGCCAAAAGTTCACCACACAATAGGCGGCCCAAATATCAACACAAAACCAAAGTCATAAGCTCTCAAACGGCTATACCTATACCAAACTATATGTAGCTGGTGAGATCGCAGGTGGCGTTCATGACGCTAGCCGTCTAGGATCAGTCGTGATAACTGACCGCTTGACATTTGGCATGATCACTGCTAAGACTATCTGCTAAAACTAACTATAAATTTTTAAATCTATAAACTCCGTTTTTCACTCGCTCGAAAATTTTCTTCTCTTCAAGTAGCTTAAAGGTATTTATTACGGTTGGTTTGCTCACATCTAGCTTTTCGCAAATGTCTGAAATTTTAAGCATAATAAAGCCATTTTCATCGCTTAGCTCGCAAAGTAAATTTATGATCTCTACCTTTTTCTCGCCAATGATTGCCTTGTAAATTTCTTCATTCATGCTAGCTCCAAATTTTATATCCTATTGCCACGCACCAAAGCGCGCCACATAAGAAATTTGCGATCATCACAGCCGCACTTCCTGCATCTTTTGCTGCCTTTGCTAGGGCGTGATAGTCTGGGCTTGCAAGATCAGTTACTCGCTCTAAGCCAGAGTTTAGACACTCGCAAACTAGCACAAATGCCATGCTAAAGATCAAAAATAGATTAAAAACAAGGTCAAAATTCCAAAAAAATAGCGAGATCGTAGTTACCAAAAATATATAAATTTCTATTCGAAAGCTCTTTTCATTTTTAAAAATTTCAGCCAAACCCTCTCTTGCGTAGCCAAAATTTTTAAAAAATTTATACTCTGGCTGGTTTCTCATAATTTTCCTTTTTGCGATTTTTGGCATAATTATAATTAAAAAAAGGATGAAATTTGAAACTTATTAGCTGGAATGTAAATGGCCTTAGAGCACTTGTAACAAAAGATGGCTTTGGCTGGCTTGACGAGGTTAGGCCTGATTTTTTGGGACTGCAAGAGATCAAGGTCAAAGAAAATGACGTGCCAAAGGAAATTTATAATCTTGGCTTTAAAGATATAAGCGTAAACTCAGGCGAGAGAGCTGGATACTCTGGTGTGATGAGCCTAGCAAATTTTGATATTTCTACACAAAAGGCAGCCTTCTTTGATGACACGGAGGGGCGTGTTTTGGAACATAGATTTGGCAATATTGTACTTTTTAATATCTATTTTCCAAACGGCCAAAAGGATGACGAGCGCCTAGCCTATAAAATGGACTTTTATGAGAAATTTCTAGCTTACTGTAAAGAACTTGTAAAAAGCGGCAAAGAGGTGATATTTTGCGGCGATGTAAATACCGCTCACCGCGAGATCGACCTTAAAAATCCAAAGGCAAATGCCAAAACTTCAGGCTTTTTGCCTATTGAGCGAGCGTGGATAGATGAGGTGCTAAAAAGTGGTTTTATAGATACTTTTAGAGCCGTAAATGGCGACGTAGCGGACGCTTACTCGTGGTGGAGCTATCGCTTTAATGCAAGGGCTAAAAATGTCGGCTGGAGAATTGATTATTTCTTTATTTCACAAGGATTAAAAGATAGGCTAAAAGACGCATTTATTTTGCCAGATATTACAGGCAGCGATCACTGCCCGGTTGGCATAGATATAGAAATTTAGCCACTATTCCATTCTACGAGGCTTGCCCAGTAAGAAACCTTGTGCGTAAGGTATCCCAAAATTTTTGATTTGGTTTAAAATTTCTTCTGAACTTGCAAACTCGGCTACTATTTTGTAGCCTTGCTTTTTTGCAAAGCTTACGATGGTTTCTACTAGAACTCTAGCATTTTCATCAAATGGAAGCTTTTTGATTATCGAGCCATCTATCTTTATGGTGTCTATATCAAGCTCCAAAATTCGGTAATAGTTTGAATATCCTGAGCCAAAGTCATCAATAGAAATTTTACATCCATAGCCCTTGACGCGTTTTATGAAAGAATTTACCGCAACATAGTCGCTAAGCTCTTCGCTCTCTAGCATTTCAAAACAAATTTTATTAGGATCTTTGCACTCTATTAGTTTATTTTCTATAAGCTCTCTCATACTAGCGTCGGCTATGTCTGTATTAGATAAATTTATTGAGAATGTATAGTCTGGATATCTTTTAGCTAGATCAAACGCAAGACTTATCACCTTTTTGGTTATTTGCGGATATAGTTGCGTTTTCATGGCAATATCTAAAAATTCGCCCGGATAGTGTATCTTGCCATTTTGATCGATTATACGAACCAAGACTTCATAATATTTTGCTTCGGTCTCATTTTTTTCTAAGTTAAAGATACCTTGTGCTTCTACTATGACTCTATCGTTTTCTAACGCATCTTCGATTAGCTGAACTGCCAGCTGGTTTTTGTGATATTTCATCTCAATGGCGTCATTTTCTAGATAGTAGTAAATATTGCTACCATTTTCTATTGCGAGCTGATTTGCAAGGACTGATTGCATTAGGCGGTTGGTTTGTGGGGTATCGTTTGGCAATGAGACACCAAATACCATCTTTATGCCTGGTAAATTTTCAAATTTTTCATCAATAGCGACATTTATTCTATTTGAGCCAAAATATTCTCTAATATATTCAATATCTCTTACGATGTTATCGCCTTCATACCATATATAAAATGCGTCATCTTGAAATCTAAATAGCTTTGCTTTTATCTCAGAAGTATCTATGCAAAGCTTTAGTGTATCAGCAACTGCTTTTAGCATTGCATCGATAATCTTAGTTTGATAAAAGAATCTTAAAATTTTAAAATTTTTAATGCTTAAGCAAATGAGCACTCCATCTTTTTGCGCGTCTAAAATTTCAGTTAAAGCAAAGTAGTTACCAAAGCCTGTTAGCTTATCGATTGAAGATTGTATTTTTATTTGTTCATTTTTTTGAGTTAGTTCATTTAGTATTAGCGTCTCTTTAGTCCTATCAAGTTTTACCGCTATATAGCCCTCAAATTTATTTTTAAAGAAAAATGGTGAAAATTTTACCTTTTCATATAAAAAATTACCGTTTTTTGTTCTGCTTATAAGCTCATCGCTCTCCCAAGGTAGAGATTTTTGCACAGCCTCTTTTATGGATTCATAAAAGCTTTGTGGGTGCATATATGATTTTAGTATTCTAGGGTTTTTGCCTATTACTTCTTTTAGCTTGTAGCCAGTTTTTTCTTCAAAGGTTTTATTTACGTATGAAATTCTATTGTATTTATCGCAATAGATAATAGAGCTATGATCGTTTTCGACTGTCGTTCTTAGGAGTTTTATCTGTCTTAAACGCTCTGAGGCCATTTTAATTTGATAGAGACCAAATGAACAAAATATTATAAATGTAAGCAAGCAAATTCTCTGAGCTATTTTTGCCTTATTCACCTCATCAGAGTGAAATTCTAGGATTTTGTTTCTAAAATTTTCTATTAGATTATCAAGATGTAGCTCTTTTACACTATTTGAGATTGTACGTAATGTTTTTGTAGCTTGAGCTGCATAAAGTATCTTGTCTAATACATTTTGAGCTTTTTGGTTATCTTTATACTCGTTTTTATACATTTTTATTTGCTTTGAAATATCATCTATTGCTTCAGGACTAAGCATCAAAGCACCTTTTATCGCATAAAATATAGGCTCAAGCTTATTTGGAAGTGCGAGATTTTGTATTTCATATTGACTTATTTGGATATAAGAATCTATAGATGAGTTTACATAAGCTGATCTTTGTAAAAAAAATACTTTTTTACTAAATACATCTCTTATGTTTTGTAGATCTTTTGTTATTTCATTTTGATGAAACAACAGCATCTCATCACTAAGCATTGAAAGGTTGCTCAAATTTGTATCAAAAGAATTTATGTCAGCATTGAGTTTGTCGTAGTTTGAGATATCATAAATATTATTTAAAGAAAAAGTTATCTCATTGTCTATAAATTTTAGATTTAAAATTCCATCATCAAATTTATGAGCTGCACCAATAGCTATATTTGCTTTATATATAAAAAATGCGCTAATGAAAAATATAGCTACTAAGACGCTAAGTACGGTTTTTATTCGTTTAGTACTCATTTAGTATCCTAGGCTTTTTACCATTTAATGTCAGAAAAAATGAGTATAAAGCATCAATTTCATCTTTGCTAAGAACGTATCCTAGCTGGTAGTTACCAATAAAGCTTATAGCCTCTTTTAGATCATTTATCTCTCCATGGGATAAATATGGAGCAGTTTTTGTAATATTTCTTAGCGATGGCACTCTTCTTAATCTTTTGCTTGTATCTAAGGCAGAAATTCTTTCTCGGCCAATATCTTGTGTCAAATTTCCTCCCAAATTTCTACCATTATGACAAGCGGCACAGCCTATATTATTAAATATCTCAAATCCTTTCTTTGCGCTATCATCTATTGCATTGCTATCACCTAATATAAAACGATCAAATGGAGAATCAACACTTAAGACAGCCTTTTCGAACTCAGCTATTGCATCTGCAATATTATCAAAATTAATGCCGTCATTATAAATTTTTTTAAATAAAATTTTGTACTCAGAGATGTTATTTACAGAATCCACTATCTTGTCGTTATCCGAGTTTAGTTCTATTCTAGAAGTTATGGACTCTTTTACTTGATCTTTTAAATTGCTAATCTTTGCATCGCTATAAAACAGATAATTCGCTGCAGCATTTAATATGGTTGGAGGATTTAAAGTGCCTTTTTCCATGCTATCTTGGTTGCTTCCGCTTAAATTCCAATACAAGTTATGACAAGTTTGGCAAGAGTAGTTTTCGTTTGGGCTTAGTCTTTTGTCAAAAAAGAGTTTTTTACCAAGCAGAGCCTTTTCTTCATTATATTTTACTACCGTGAGAGGTTTATAAGATTCATATTTACAAAATGAAATCGTGATGATAAATAGACAAAGTATAACGCCCTTCATAACGCCCCTAAATTTTAATTTTCTTTTTATATCGGCAAATTTTTGATTTTTTATATAGTACGTTATTTTATTGTTTTTTGAAATTTATGATACAATTCGCTCGATTTAGAAAATATTTATATTTCAAGGAGGAGAAGTCATGAAAAAAGGCTTTACGATGATTGAGTTGATCTTCGTGATCGTTATATTGGGTATATTAGCTGCGGTTGCTATACCAAAACTAGCTGCAACAAGGGATGATGCAGAGATAGCAAAAACTGCTACAAATATACAAACACTTATTGCTGATTTGGGTTCTTACTACACTTCACAAGGCAAATTTAATAGTGATGTTAAAAAAATGTCAAATGTTAAAAATCCAGTCGATACAAAAAATGGTAAATGTCTAGAAGTGGGTGCTGGAAATGACACTAATGGTGAGATAAAGATGACTATTGGCGTAGATGGTCTTTGTGAGCAAGTTTGGAAATTGCCTGGCTTAGCAGATGTTAAAACTCTAATCGAAAGTAGCGATAATAAGACAATTAATTCGCTTAAATTTGGCGGTATGGGCATAAAATATTAAATAAAATTTTAGCAAGGTTTTTCCTTGCTTTTTATGATATTTGGCTTGCTAAATTTTTAATATAACAAAGACTGATAGAAATACGAATTTTTTATACAAATAATTTATACGCATAAAAATAAAAGCTTTCTAAGATTTAATGCGTTGCCAAAAGATATCAATCCTAACTATACTAATAGGCAATGGCTTTTTATTAAATTTAGTTGATTTTCTTCTTTACAAATTTTAAAGATAAAAAACGTAAAATCAAACCATGGATTTACTAAAAGACCCGTTAAATAAGCTCATCATTTCGCTTTCGCTTCCAGCTGGCACCGCAATGATGTTTAATACTCTTTATAACGTTACTGGCACATTTTTTGCAGCAAAAATTTCTACCCTTGCCGTAGCTGGTATGGCTATGAGCTTTTTGCTTTATCTAAGTATTGTAGGCATTGGGCTTGGTTTTGGCTCAGCACTAACTGCACTAATAGGCAATAGCCTTGGAGCAGGAAAGATAAAAATGGCTAAATTTTATGCGGCAAATGGAATTATCTTTGTGCTAGTATTTGCTATTTTTATGGGGTTTTGTGGCTATTTTTTAGCACCAAATTTACTCACTTTTTTAGGGGCTGATCATCACTATTTAAAAGAGGCGCTTGATTACGCGGGTGTTATCTTTCTTGCTGCACCATTTTTCTTGATTATCAAATCTCTAAACGGCGTGCTTGTAGCACTTGGAGATACAAAAAGTTACCGCAATTGGCTATTTTATGGCCTTTTTATCAATGCATTTTTTTGCTACTTTTTTGCATTCATTTTGGATCTTGGCGTAAAAGGACTTGCTTTAGCAACAGCTAGTGTTCAGCTTTTGGGCATGATCTACCTTTTTGTAAAAGTTAAAAAAGCTAAGATGATCGAGCCAAGAAATTTAAGCTATTTTGTACCAAATTTTAGCATTTGGGCAAAGATTACAAAGCAAGCTCTACCGGCTTGCTTAAACTATCTATCGATGTCGCTTGGCTCACTTGTGCTTTTAAAATTTATAAGCTACTATGGCGTAAATGCCGTAGCAGGATATGGTATAGCTTTAAGGATAGAGCAAATTTTGGTATTGCCGACCATTGGTATGGCTGCAGCAGTTTTAAGTATCGTTTCAAGAAACTATGGCGCTAAAAATTTTAAAAGAGCTAAACAATGCTATAAAATTTCGCTTCTTTTTTTACTTATTTATTGTGCATTTGCTTGCGTTTTTATTAGATTTTTTGGTGAAGATATGATAAGAATTTTTGATGATACGCCGGCAGTTTTGGAGATGGCAGGGCTTTATCTTGGTATAAATTCTCTTGCTTACGTAGCTTATGGCACGATAAATGTCTCAGGCAGCACTCTTCAGGCCGTAAAACGCCCAGTGGCTATCTTTTTGCTAAATGGATTTAGGCAATTTGTACTTCAAGGATCGCTTTTTTACGCTGTAGTTTTTTATTTTGGTCTTGAGATAAAATTTATATGGCTGGCTCTATTTTTTAGTGTCTATCTCACAGCTATTTGCTTCGTCTTTTGGACGCTTTATCAGTTAAGAATGGCTACTGACGTAAGCTTTTAAATTTAAAACAAAAAGCAAAAAAGCAAAGTGAAGCAACTAAGATTATGCTAGCTCCGCCTGTTAGGTTAAAATAAAAGCTAATAAATAGACCGCTAAAACAAAAAATGACTGAAAAGATAGTAGAGATTAACATCATCAGCCCAAGTCTTTTGGCAAAAATTTGTGCTAAATATGGCGGTATAGTAAGAAGAGCGATGACTAGAATCAGCCCAACAACACGAATCGTAGCTACTACACAAAGTGCCATCATACATACTAATAAATAGTGAAAAAATGTTGTATTTACGCCGCGCAACTTTGCAAACTCTGCATCAAAGCTAATAGCTACAAATTGACGGTAAAAAAGGGCAATGAGTGCTAAAAATAAGATATCTAAAATACTCATAAATGTTATATCTTGCCCGCTCACTGCTAAGATAGAGCCAAAAAGATAACTCATAAGATCGGCATTGTATCCTGGAGTTAAATCGATAAAAATGATACCAATAGCCATACCAAATGCCCAAATAGCACCGATAACTGAGTCGATGTTGGTTTTATCTTTTAGCGTGATAGTGGCGATTATAAGGGCTAAAAAGAGTGAGAATATGCTAGCTCCAAGAAGTGGTTCGAGCGAGAAGAAAAAGGCAAGTCCTATGCCGCCATACGCTCCGTGCGCGATACCGCCAGCGATAAAGGTCATTTTGTTTATAACAACGAGTGAGCCTATGAGCCCACAAATGATACTAACTAAAACGCCAGCAATAAAGGCATTTTGCATAAAATTTAACTCTAAAATTTCACTCATTTTATCTCTTTAGCTTAAAAACATTACTTTTGATTTTGCACTCACATTCACCAAGTGCGATCTCGACGTCGCAAAAATGGCTATGAGATTTTGCTAAATGCTCTATAAATTCTCTTTTTGCAGTATCTTCATGAGTTTTATGAATATGCAAATTTTTACTCACATAGGCGATTTTTGTAGCATAATTTAGTACGATATTTAGATCATGACTTACCAAAACTACACCAACGCCGCTTGTGTTTATATTTTTTAAAATTTCATAAATTTCAGCCTGACCCTTTGTATCGATACTAGCTGTTGGCTCGTCTAAAACGAGGACCTTTGCATTTGCACAAAGCGCTCTTGCGATATATACACGCTGTCTTTGGCCACCGCTTAGCTCACCAATTCTAGCGCTTGCAAATTCTTTCATACCAACTTTCTCAAGGGCGGCAAGAGCCATTTGTTTCTCAGCTTGTGAGTAAAAACCAAAAATTTTTTTATCGATTAGCCCCATTAAAACTACTTCTAAAACCATCATCGGAAAGCTTTGATTTGAGAGAAAATTTTGAGGCACATAACCTATAAATTTACTGACTTCGCTTGGCTCTTTTCCAAAGAGCTTTATCTCGCCACTTTGAGGCTTAAGTAGTCCTAAAATAAGCTTTAAAAGCGTGCTTTTGCCACCACCATTTGGACCGATGATAGCTAAAAACTCATCGCTACTATAATCTAAATTGATACCTTCTAAAACCACTTGCTTATCGTAGCTAAAGTTTAAATTTCTAATTTTTATAATTTCTTTCAAAACAGACTCTTTTGCGTAAATGTCGTAGTAAAAATAAAAAGTCCAAGCCAAAGCATAACGCTAAGTGCCATAAATTCAGCATAGATTTTAAACTTTTTTAACTTAATGTTTGTGCTCTCATTTATCTTGGCTCCAAAAACAGCCGCTAAAAATATCACTGCGCTCATGCCAAGCGCCATAAATAGGCCGCTTATAATGCCTGCAATGTAGCTGCCTAGCTCATTTGCTAGCACAAAGACAAGTATCGTACCAGGACAAGGAATAAGTGCCGCAGCAGCCGCGACCAGCCATTCTTCTTTGTTTTTTGGTTTTTTTGTAGTACAGATATTACAGCCACAGTCGCTAGTAAATTTTGTATTTTTACTCAAATTTTGGCTTAAGCTTGAGCTAAAAATATAAAATTTATTTAACTCTTTTTTACTTGAAAGATAAATTTTGACCTTTTTATAAAGCATAAAAATCGCTACAAAAAAGATAATAACGCCAGAAAATGCTGTCGTAACGCTTGCTGTATCTTTTGTCAGATCACTACTGATCTCACGTAGTATCATAAAACTAGCAAGCACAAAAATAAACGCACCCACAACATGTAAAAATCCGATCTTTAAAGAGAAGAAAAAGGCTTTGGCGTAGCTTCCGCCAGTTGCGGCAAAATAAGAGCTTGTAAGCACCTTACCATGTCCCGCAGATGCAGCGTGTAAAAAGCCATAACCAAATGATATCAGCGCTAAAAATAGCAGGGTTAGAGGACTTTTTTGGTCGAAATTTCTTAGAATTTGTTTTAATCTATCAAGCATGCTTAGGCTTGTTTTTGAAACAAGATCAAACTTAGCTTCATCGATCTTATCGATCTGGCTTAAATTTTTATCTTCAAAATTTACCGAGTTTGGCTCTTTTAGAAGCTCTTTTAATGCAGGTTTTTCGTTATGAGCTTTGGCTGCAGCTTTACTTGAAAATGTAAAAAATATTAAATTTGCATTTGGATTTGGTATCGTCCAAAACTGGTCTGATACCAAAAATGCATTGTTTTGTGTAAATTTAAAATTAAAATATCCCTCTTTATCGTCCATTTCAACAGACACCACAAAGCCATCTTTGATAAGCAAATTTGTCTTAAAGCTAACATCAAATTTTAATCTGCCCTCATCAAAATAGAGTTTATACTTTTTTAAATTTAGCTCAAGCTTTGTAGCATTTTCATCCTTATAAAAGTACTCAATATTTGTTAAATAGTGCCTTGGCACAAGATAATCAAGTAAATTTAAGCGGATCTTTTTGATCTCGCTTTCATCTATCTTTTCATCCTGATTTAGGTCAAAATTTTGTCTCATAAGCTCTGAGAAATTTTGCGAAAATGTCCATGAAAAAGCAATTGTAGAGATATTGTTTTCGTTTGAGTCGAATTTTACGCTCACGTGAGCGGTCGGGCTATAAAGCGAGCAAAGAGCACACCCGAAGGCATTTATAGTAAATAAGCAAATGACAATCAGGCGTGCTAACATTTTTTATAGACTCTTAGCAAAAATTTCTGCTGTTTTTTTCATCTCATCTAGCCAATTTTCTGGGAGCTGATCAATGCTTATGACCTTTGAGCCAGTCTCTTTTGCTACTAAATTTGCAGCCTTTGTTGGAAACTGCGGAGCCACGAAAATAACCTTTACACCGTGCTCTTTAGCCTCTTCGATGAGCTCTTTTAACTCAGCTGGCTTTGGCTCTTTGCCCTCTATCTCGATGGCAATTTGCTCTAAGTTATAGCGTTTTGCAAAATATCCCCAAGATGGGTGGTATACGATAAATTCGCGAGTTTTAACATCTTTTAGAGTATTTTTGATAAAGCTATCAAGCTCGTCAAGATTAGCTTTAAATTTAGCTAAATTTTCCTCATAGAGCTTTGCATTTTGCGGGAATTTCTCTATTAATGCCTTGGCTATATTATCAGCTTGAGTTTTTACTAAAACCGGATCAAGCCAAATGTGCGGATCAAGGCCATCATGATGATGGTGATGATGCTCGCCAGCTTCGTGGTCATGGTCATGGTGCTCGTGATGCTCATGTTTATGCTCGCCCTCATGCTTGTGCTCGTGATGCTCGTGATGTTCGTGATGCTCGTGTTCATCGCTCATAGCTATCTTTTCGATGCCTTCTTGTGTTTTTACAATGTGTAAATTTTTAAAAGATTTTGAAAAACGCTCTAGCCAAGTATCTTCAAACTCAATGCCTATAGCAAAGTAAAGCTCGCTCTTTTCAAGCTCCTTCATCTGTTTTGGCTTTGGCTCATAAGTGTGCGGATCAGCACCTTTGCCAACCATTGTATTTACGCTTAGTGTATCACCAGCGATTTGCTCAACAAAAAATTTTGTAGGCAATATACTAGTCGTAACAACTGGCTTTGCAAAAAGTGACAAAGCACAAACTGCTAAAAAAACAAAAATCTTTCTCACCATCTCTCCTTTGTTTGAAAAAATATTGCGGAAGTTTAGCAGATTGCAACTTGGTTGCAACTTAAAGAACAAAAGCCTAAATATAGTACTTTTTAAATGAAATTTAAAACTTTTAGCGTTAATATACAAAAAATAAAAAGGGCAAGGATGAATGCAAGAAATTTCTTGGAAGAGCATAGTATCAAGGCAACTACTTTTCGCATAAAGCTCGTTGAAATTTTGCAAAATGCCAAAATTCCATTAAGTTATGATGAAATTCTAGAAAGCCTTAATGCAAATAAAACTACTTTTTATAGAAGTATAGAAATTTTTGAAAAAAAGGGTCTTGTCATAAAAACTGAAAATAATCATAAAAGCTACTACGAACTGGCAAATGAGGCAAAAGCGTACTTTATCTGCGATGTCTGTCATAAAGTCACAAATATCGATATGCCCCATCTAAACGTCGCTAAAAATATAAAAAGCGCCGTGATAAAAGGCGTTTGTGATGAGTGTGATCACGAGTAAAGAGCGATTATCTCAGCCGGAATGGCTTTTGGACGATTTGTTTTTAGATCAACATAAACAAACTCGGTCTTGCCAGTTGCTATTAGCTCGTCATCTTTTTTAAACTCAAAATATCTACACGAAGTCGCTTTGCCCTCAGCTTGCGTGTAAGTGTGAATTTCTATCTCATCCATCAATTTTACGCTTTTTATATATTTAGCTTCATTTTTTCTAATGAGCCAAATTTCACCCCTTTTATACTGCGCCTCAACTGTATCGCCAACTGCAGCAGAGTGTGCGAATGCAGCCTCTTGCATAAGAGTGAAATAATAGACATTATTCATGTGTCCGTGCATATCAATGGCTTGTGGTGGGATTATTACTTTGTAGATAAAATCTTTCATTTATGGCCTTTTTTGCTAGAATTATAACCAAAAATAAGGAGCTAAAATGCAAAATTTATGGGATAAAAAGGCGTCAAATTATCAAAGGTTTGATGGCAAAGTAAGTGCTATTCAGCAACAAATTTTTGCTAAAGCCTTAGCTTGGGGAGTTGATTTTAGCGGTAAAGAAATTCTCGATATAGGCTGTGGTACAGGTGTTTGGACGATATTTTTATCAAAAACTGCAAAAGATATAACAGGTATCGATAGCTCAAAAAATATGATAGAAATTTTAAATGAAGATGCTAAAAGATTTGGCGTGACAAATTTAACCGGCGAGGTTTGCTCTTGGAGAGAATTTAAGCCTACAAAGCACTTTGATATCGCTATTTGCACGATGAGTCCAGCGATTGCTAGCGATGAAGATTTTGCTAAATTTCATAGCATCGCAAAACAAAAACTCTATCTTGGCTGGGATAAGCCTAGAAGCTCTGATTTGATTGAGCCATTTTTTGAAAAATTTGGACGCACTCTCTCTCAAAAAAATATTGTCAATAGGCTTGAAGCGTGGCTAAATGAGCAAGGCATAGCTTATAAGAGTGAAATTTTAAATGAGACAAGGATCGCAAGACGAAGCATGCAAGAAGCTGCTGAGAATATCTGCTGGCACCTTGAGATAAATGGAGCCAAAAACTACGATGAAAAGGCGGTTTTAGCGATGTTAAAAGAGAGATTTGACGGTGAGTTTATAGATGAGAAAATAGACTCACAAATGAAGCTTTTTGTATTTTAAACTAGTTTTGATCTAGAGAAAAATTTTTTACCAAATTCGCTAAATATAACTCCAAAGATTATTAAGATCGCGCCAAAAATTTGTATGAGTGTTAGCTTTTCACCAGCGAAAAAATAGCCGATAAAGCCAGCAGAAACTGGCTCAAGACAGAAAAATAAAGCTGCTTTGCTGGCTGTTGTATATCTTTGAGCGATGGTTTGTACAAAGTAGCAAAAAATAGTGCCAATAAATGCAGTGATGAAAATTGCTATAAAAAATTCCCTATCGTAATTTGGCACCACACTACCTTCAATAAATGCAAAGACAAATGAGAGTAAAGAGACGGTGAGAAATACCACAAATACAAGCAAATAAAGCTCGCACTTTCTTACAAAGTGGCCATTTAAGCTCGTGTAAAGTGCATAAAATATGGCACAAAGTAGGGCAAGTGCCTCGCCGCTCCCAAGTGCTAGCGTGGCGCCACTTAAGAGCCAAAGCCCAAAAATGGCAACAAGCGCCCCCAAAATAGCAAAAATGGTTATTTTATTTTTAAAAATGAGTGCTGTCATAAAAGGCACAATCACACACTCAAGCCCTGTAATAAAAGCAACACTTGAGCTAAAAGTAAGCTTTAGAGCGTAAGTTTGAGCAACAAACGAGCCAAATAGAACTACGCCAAGGATAATGCCATAAACTACACTTCTTTTATCAAAAATTATAGAAAATTTAAATGTTATAAGTCCCATAAAGATAGCGGAAATAAAAAATCTACAAAAGAGCATGACAAAGACACTATTTGTTTTTAGTGCATTTGCCATAGGTAAAAACGTAGCGCCCCAAACGATGGCAACTACGATGAGTGCGATGTCAGCTCTGTTTTGCGTGCTTAAATTTTTCATTTAAAGATCGAGTCAAGTACCTTTTTGCCACTATCTAGGCTAAAGCCGCTTCTTAGCCCCTTTTCCTTCTCACTCATCACGTTAAATAGCCCATCTAGCGTCTTTCTTGTGATATATGCGTTTAGGTCCTCGCCGTCATCTGGCACATACTCGCTTGCACCTAAATTTTTAGCTAGGCTCTTTACTGATTTTATCGTTTCATTATTTTTTGCTGAGCCGACGATGAAAGAATTTAGCCCATTATAGGCAGTCGCAAAGCTATTATCACTCATCATTTTCT
Organism: Campylobacter concisus ATCC 51562; assembly: GCF_000466745.1. Taxonomy (NCBI): domain Bacteria; kingdom Pseudomonadati; phylum Campylobacterota; class Epsilonproteobacteria; order Campylobacterales; family Campylobacteraceae; genus Campylobacter; species Campylobacter concisus. The sequence goes on from NZ_ANNI01000001.1 coordinate 203,580, forward strand.
CAATTATTGGCGTAAATGCCGCCTTTAGCTTTTGGCTGGAGCTTTGCTGCAAATATTTCGTAACGCTGTCACTGCCGCCGTTAAAGAGCTTTTTGACATCTGCTTCGCTCATATTTTTTATGCTTTCGCTAAAAATTTCAGCAGCCTTTGGCACGGCCGTGGTCGCAGCGTTGTTTATCGACTTGCTAAGGTCCTGCGCCCACTTCTCGCCGCCTACTTTTTTGGCTAAATTTGACGCCATCTCAAGGCTTTTTGGGAGCGGAATTTTAGCTGTGGCATTGTTTATAAAGCCCTCTTTTGAAAGCTCGCTAACAGCGGCATTTAGTGCCTCGCTAACTAGGCTTTTATAATCGCCACTTGATGCGTGAGTGGCTATTTTGACGCCTTTATTTATCATATCGTCCATGCTTGCGGCTTGTAAATTTAAAGCAAGCGCGCCACAAAGAATAACAAGAGATCTTTTCATCTTCTCTCCTTTTTAAATTTAAAGCAAAATCATACAAAAAATATCTAAACACTTAAAATAAATTTAATCTTTTTGCACTAGAATTCACCCTTTTTTCTAAAGGAAGATTATGCAACTTTTACTTCTTAGCTTCGCTCTTAGTATGGATAGTGCGGCACTAAATATGGCAAATGGTGCAAGGTATAAAAATTTAGCTCTTAATAAAATTTTATTTATTGCTTTTATGCTTGGCTTTTTTCAGTTTCTTATGCCGCTTCTTGGTTATCTTTTAGGTGTTAGTTTTGCAAAATTTATAAGCTCGGTTGATCATTTTATTGCATTTTTTATACTTTGCTTTCTTGGTTTTAGAATGTTTAAAGAGGCCTGTAGCAAAGAGGAGTGTGAGTATCTTAAGATAGGATTTAAGACCATTTTGTATGGGGCGTTTGCTACTAGTGTGGATGCTCTTGCCGTTGGCGTCACACTTAGCTTTGAAGAGATAAATATCTTTCAAAGCTCACTCATCATTGGTGTAGTCTGCTTTGCATTAAGTCTGATTGCTTTTTATATAGGTAAATTTATGGGTGAAATTTTAGAGAAAAAGGCGCTCTTTCTGGGAGGAGCGATATTAATTTTTCTAGGTTTTAAAATTTTAATAACACATTTAATTGAAAGCGGCACAGTCCAGTAAAATTTAAAATAACAATTAAAAATAATATTTAAGATTAACTATATTTTAAAGCTTATATGGATAAGATTTTGATTTTTAGAAGTGGTGACCCATACGAGACTCGAACTCGTGTTACCGCCGTGAAAGGGCGATGTCCTAACCGCTAGACGAATGGGCCACATGTCGGTTATGAAATTGGGATTATATTTCTTTTATACTTAATTTTAGTTTAATAAGGAAAAATTTTTGAAAAATTTTTTATTTACTTTGTTATCTGTTTTTATTTTTACAGGTTGCGTAGCTACCAAAACGCCGCAAAATTCACAAGCTTTTCAAGTTACTTTATTTTCTCCAATGATCAAGATAAATGACGTTGGATTTTTCCATAAATATAAAAATGAGCTAAATTTGCAAATTTATAGCTCCGGTGTAAACACCGCAAATATAAGCATAAGAGATAAAATTTGCATAAATAATGCTTGCTTTAACAAGACTGAGTTTAATGAGAAATTTTTTCTAGCCCCGCATTATGAGAGCCTTTTTGAGGAAATTTTGCAAAAAGAAAAGATTTATGATGGCAAAGGCTTGGTGAATACGGAGTGTGGTTTTAGTCAAGATCTAAGTTCATATTTTATAAAATACGAGGTTTGCGATAACTACGTCAAATTTATAGATAGCAAAAATAAAATAAGAGTGATAATAAAAGAGTTAAAATGAGATACATCGGAGCTCACGTAAGTGCGGCTGGGGGCGTGTTTAATGCACCTTTAAATGCTGCAAAAATAGGAGCAAATGCCTTTGCACTTTTTACAAAAAATCAACGCCAGTGGAATGCAAAAGAGCTAAGCGTCAGCGAAATAGAGCAGTTTAAAGAAAATCTAAAAATTTCTGGCATAAGCACAAAGCATGTTTTGCCACACAGTAGTTACTTGATAAATTTAGGCCATCCGGATGAGGAGGCAAGAGCAAAGTCGCTTGAAGCCTTTGTGGATGAGATAGATCGCGCCAGTAAGCTTGGGCTAGAGCTTTTAAATTTTCATCCAGGCTCACATCTAAAACAAATAAGCGAAAAAGAGTGCTTAGATAATATCGCAAACTGCATGAACGTGGCACTTAAACGCACAAGCGGTGTAAAGCTAGTCATCGAAAATACAGCTGCACAAGGCTCAAATTTAGGCTCTAGTTTTAAGCAGCTTGCTTATTTGATAGAGCGAGCAGATGATGAGAGTAGGGTTGGTGTTTGTTTTGATACCTGTCACGCATTTGCTGCTGGATATGATCTAAGGAGTAAAGAGGCTTATGCTAAAACTATGGGGGAATTTGATGCGATCATCGGCTATAAATTTTTATCCGGTATGCATTTAAATGATGCAAAATTTGGGCTTGGTTCAAAAAAAGATAGACATGAGAGTCTTGGCAAAGGCGAGCTTGGATTTAGTGCTTTTAAAAATATAATAAATGATGATAAAATAGGCGAAATTCCTTTAATATTAGAGACGATTGACGAGAGTATTTGGGAAGACGAGATAAAAATTTTAAGAAATTTCGAAAAGGAAAAACTATGAAAAAAGTGCTATTAAGCATTATTGCAACATCTACTTTGCTAAATGCTGGAGGCTATAAGGTTCCTGAGCAAAGTGCTGATTCTTTAGGCCTTGCTGCTAGCAACGTGGCCTTTAGTTTTGGGGCTGATGCGGCGTATTTTAACCCTGCAAATATGATGTTTTTAGACGGGCTTCACCATTTTGAAAGCACGCTTGGCTGGTTTCATATAAATAAGCTTGAGTTTAAAAGTGATAGTGGTAAAAGCTATGGGTCAGAAAAATTTGACTCGCTAGCTGGTACATTTAGTTTTGTAACGCCAGAAATTTATGAAAACTGGAAATTTGGTTTAGCTCTTGCCGTTCCTGCTGCTGTTGGTGTATCATGGGAGGATCCAGCTACCGCATTTACCGCTAAAAGGTTTAAGCTACAAGTTGTTGAGCTAAATCCAACCGTAGCTTACCGCATAAACGATAAGCTCGCCGTTGCTCTTGGTGCTAGAGGCGTTTACACCAAAGGTAAGATAGCAAGTGACTTTGGACGAATAGGCTACAGAGAGATAAAAGGCGATGGTATGGGCTATGGCTATAATGTCGCGCTTACTTATAGACCTATTGAGGATTTAAGCTTTGCTGTTACTTACCGCTCAAATGTAAATTTAGAACTTAAAGGCCATACAGATGCTGATTTTAACGGAGCGCTATCGCTTATAAGCTATCATGGCAAAACAAAAGTCGAGATCCCACTTCCTGCTCAGCTTGTGCTTGCTGCTGGATATAAATTTAGCGATTTTACTCTTTTACTAGCTTTTGAGAGGACGTATTGGTCTAAATTTAAAGGCTATGACTTTGAATACATGGATAAAGGCCCAGCTCACTCGCATCCAGCTTTTGCAAGATTCATGGACGATCCAGTCATAAAAAATGCAAAAGATACAAATACATACAGACTAGGTCTTGCCTACGACGTAAATGAAAAATTTAGGCTAATGGCTGGCTTTGCCTATGATGAAGACATTACAAGCAGTAAGCATACTGGATTAGAGCTTCCAAATACTACATCTAAGGTGTATTCTTTTGGAGTAAATTATAAATTTACGCCAAATCTTGAAATGGCACTTGGATATGTTTATCAACACCGTGACAAAAAGCGTGCAACAAGTATTTCAACAGCTAATGGAAAAATGTCAGGGGAATTTGATACTGGTACGATCCAAATCCTTGGTACGACTTTTAAATATACATTTTAGTTAGGGTCAGTAATGCGATACTCTTATAATAATTTTTATGAAATTTTAACCAAAGTAGCAAAGGAAAATCCAAATCAAGTAGTTCTTTTTGAAGAAAAAGAGAAGCTAAAATATCGCGAATTAAAGCAAAATGTCGATAAAGTGGCGGCTTATTTGCAACTTGCTGGAGTAAAATTTGGTGATAAAGTAGCTATGGCGGTTACAAACTCAAAAGAATTTATCATCTCATACCTTGCGACAACCGCAATAGGCGGTATCGCAGTGCCTATGAATACTTTTTTAAAAGCAAACGAGTTTGAATATATCATAAATGATTGCGGTGCAAAGGTGCTTTTTGCGTCTAGCTCGCTTGCAAAAGAGTTAATCGCATTAAATGAGCTTGAAATTTTAAGAAAGATAATCTGGATCGGAGCAATACCAAAGAAACTTCAAAGTGCTTCAAAAGATGAATATATAGACACTGATGAAGAGTATGGCGAGAGCGCGTATCTTACTTCAACACCTCAAATTTCAAAAGAGGATATGAGTAAGGGCTATGAAAATAATGGTCTTGTTAAAAACGTAAATTTTGCAGAAACTCTAAATCATAAATATGCTCTTAGTATCGCAAAGCATCCGAAAATAGATGATTTAATGCATATAATTTATACTTCAGGCACTACTGGCAAGCCAAAGGGTGCGATGATAAGCTATAAAAATATCTTTTCAAATTTAATTGGAGCTCATGATCGTTTTATTGTTAAAACGAGCGATAGGTTTATTGTATTTTTGCCTATGTTTCATAGTTTTACGCTAACTGCAATGGTGTTGCTTCCGATATTTGCGAGTGCATCGATGGTACTTGTAAAGTCAGTATTTCCATTTTCAAATGTATTAAAGCAAACTTTGTTAAAGCGTGTAACTGTATTTTTGGGAATCCCAGCTATCTATACAGCTATCGGTAAGGCAAAAATTCCTTGGTATTTTAGATGGTTTAACCGCATTAGATTATTTGTAAGTGGTGCAGCTCCGCTTGCAAAGCAGACGATAGATGACTTTAGAGTGAAATTTCCACGCGCGACACTTGTCGAGGGATATGGCCTTAGCGAATGCTCGCCAGTTGTAGCTGCAAATTTATATGATAAACAAAAGCTTTTAAGTGTAGGGCCTGTGCTTGATGGATATGAGGTGAAGATAGTAAATGATGAGATGATGGAGCTTCCAGTTGGCCAGATCGGTGAGATCATTGTAAAGGGTGACTGTGTCATGCAAGGCTACTATGGTATGCCAAGCATCACTGATGAGACCATCATAAATGGCTGGTTAAAGACTGGAGACCTTGGCAAAGTCGATGAAGAGGGCTTTATCTATATCGTTGATCGTAAAAAAGATCTTATCATATCAAAGGGTATCAACATCTATCCGCGCGAGATCGAAGAGGTTATTTACAAACTTGAAGCAGTTGAAGCAACAGCGGTAATTGGCGTAAAAGATGTACATGCCGATGAAGAGGTTGTGGCGTTTATTCAGGTAAAAGATGGCATGGATCTTGATGAAAAAACAGTAAGAGAGCATTTGAAGAAAAATTTAGCAAATTTCAAGATACCAAAGAGTATCTATTTTGCCGAAGAGTTGCCTAGAAATGCTACTGGCAAGGTGCTAAAACGTGTATTAAAAGAGCAAATAGAGCAGATGAAGGATAAATTTTAGTGAAATACTTGCTTGATTTTTTAAACCAGGACCTCAAAAAAAGTAAAATTTACGAGCTGATAAAGTGCGGCGATGAAGAGGGAGAAATTTTAAAATATCTAAGTAAAGCTTATGTGCAAGGAACGGCTAATATGAGCGTTTTTGAGCTACTTGGAGCAGTCTTTGGCACACAAAATGATAAGCAGCTTTTGTATCTAAAATTTATAAAAAATTTGCTTGATAGCGGTTGGATTGTACAAAATTATAGTCTTTTTAAAATACCTGAGAGCACGCAAAGGGCTTCAGCTCAAGGACTTCTTTCGTTGCTTCATTCTGAAATTTCTCTATCAGCCACATTTTTAAAAATTCTTGAAGATGGCAACGCTGATATAAATTTACCAGAGCTTGCGCCATATGAGGATCATTTGGAGTATTTAAAAGATCAGTTTTTAAAAGTAGAGCTTTACTCAAAGGCTGCTATTTTTGGCGATGGCTCAAGTGATGCAAAAAAGCGCATAAATGAGCAAATTTCTGAGCTTACAAAGCGAATCAACGAGCGCGTCAAACTAAGCAAGATTAGCCTAAAAATAGAGCAAATTTTTAAAGAAAATTCGCTTGATGAAAAAGAGCAGATTATATTTTTAGCCCTTTTAAAAGAGGAATATGCGGGCGACTTTGAAAATGGTCGCGACCTAAACACGCTAGTTGGACTAATAAGCAAAGACGAGCTTGAACGTATCAAAAATCGTACTCTTTTAGAGGATGGCTCAAGGCTCATCGAGGGCGCTCTAATCGACTATGACGAGGTTTTAAACGCTTATGGCAACGTAAGCAAGAGCTTTTTTATAAATGAAGAAATTTTGCAAAGCATAATGCACCCAAAAAATGACAAAAATAGCAAGAAAATCAAGATCGAAAGCCTAGTAAAAGAGCAAGAAATTTTTGAGCTTATAGAGCCAGTAACGAGCCTAGAAGACGTCGTGCTAAACGAAAAGACAAAGCAGCTTTTAAGTACGATACTAAAGCAAGTCGATAAAAAAGTGCTTGCTAGACTTAGCAGCTGGGGCATAAAAACTAGAAAAAATATAGATGCCAAGATCATCTTTTACGGTGAGCCTGGCACTGGTAAGACTATGAGTGCAGTTGGGCTTGCAAAGAGCCTAAAGAAGCAAATTTTAAGCTTTGACTGTTCAAAAATTTTAAGTAAATATGTCGGCGAGAGCGAGCAAAATGTAAGGAAAATTTTTGATACTTACAAAGAAATTTGCAAAAAAAGTGGCAGCGAGCCGGTGCTCTTGCTAAATGAGGCCGATCAGTTCTTAAGCACGAGAGTGGAGAGCTCGAGCGGGGCTGAGAAGATGCATAATCAAATGCAAAATATCTTTTTAGAGCAGATCGAGCGTTTTGAGGGCGTGCTGATCGCCACGACAAATTTTTTACAAAGCCTTGATGTGGCGTTTTCTAGAAGGTTTGACTATAAGATCGAGTTTAAAAAGCCTGATTATAACGGCAGGCTTGCCATTTGGCGTAAAATTTTGCCTGAAAATGCAAGCTTTGAAGATGGCTTTAGCGTAGAAAGACTGGCTGAGTTTAACCTAAGTGGCGCGCAGATCGTCCTTGCGCTAAAAAATACCGCATTGAAAGTTGCGATAAAAGATGATGGGATTTTTACCTTTGAGGACTTCAAAACGACGATAGAGCGCGAGCTAAACTCAAGTTTTGGCGAAGATAAGAAGATGGGATTTGGCTCTTAAGCCTTTCTCTCTTGATTCTATTGTTTGTATAAATTTAAACAAATATAAATATAGCAAGAGCCACTGACATTGACGAGAAATTTGCTTTTATCTAATTAGAATTTATGCGTTTGCCGCCGCCAAAGTCAGGGAAAGTGTAAGCTAAACTCAAGCTTTGATGAGAAAAAATAGGTCTTGGCTCTTAAGCTCTTTCAAAATTTACATCTTATATGGCATATACTTTTTGTTGCGAGGCGAAGTTTAAAGTGCCAGAGATTACGATCTAAAAGTAAAATTTTGCTTTCATAGTTAAATTTACGCCATGATTGCCACTAAAATTTACAGCAAGACAGATATCAGCATATTATAAATTTAGCTCACCCGCCTATCTCTAATTTATTATCGCAGACTTTGTAAATGGGTAGTTTTTGTAAAACCCAAATTTTGGAATTTGCCCACTTTGTGATCGCTGTTTGGAATGCATATTTGCACGTTTGGTGCTTTAAAAAAGTTTTATTAAAACCTTGTCATTTTGTGTAATACAAAAATAGCCGTCTCACGAAGTCTAAAATAAAAAGCCTCATAAATTTCAAATTCTCTTTTATGATATTTGTAGCAGTGCTTTTTGAAATTAAAAAAGAGATGAGAAAATATAAATTTATAAGTCTTTGAGCGCAATTTTTACATCCGAAGTAAAGAAGTAATGCGACAATGAATATAAAAATTTTGATTATATTTTTGGCAAAATCCAAAAAGTCATAAAATTTTTAGCGGTCAAATTTTGTAAAAAGGCTTATAAATTTTAGAAATTTACTGATTGATCTTATCGAGTAGCTCTTCGACCTCTTCAAGCGCAAAGACCTCTTCTGAGCTTTGTTTCAAGAAATTTTCCATAAATTCTTTTTTCGAGATCGCAAGGTCAAGCTCCTTGTCGCTACCCTTTTGATAAGCACCGATGCGAAGCAAGACCTCATTTTCTTTTAAAAGCGAGTAAAGGCGCTTAAATTTCATCGCATTTAGCTTATGCTCTTTACTGATCACATCTCCCATGACACGCGAGGCCGAGTTTTGGATATTGATAGGTGGGTAAATTCCAAAGTCCGTTAGCTCGCGGCTTAGCACGATGTGTCCGTCTAGAATAGAGCGACTTTGGTCAGCTATCGGATCGCTCATATCATCACCCTCGACAAGCACGGTGAAAAACGCCGTTATACTGCCCTTGCCCTCTTCTTTGCCAGCACGCTCCATTAGCTGAGGCAAGAGTGTGAGCGAGCTTGGTGGATAGCCTTTTGATGTAGGCGGCTCGCCAAGTGCAAGGCCGATCTCACGCTGCGCCATCGCAAAACGTGTCACGCTATCCATGATGAAAAGCACATCATTACCTTGCTGTTTGAAGTATTCAGCCACGCTCATCGCGCAAAATGCACCATATTTTCGCATGAGTGAGCTATCATCGCTGGTTGCTACGATGATAACCGTGCCCTCCAGATCGCCACCTAGGTTTTTTTCTATAAATTCAGGCACCTCACGGCCACGCTCGCCTATTAGCGCGACTACTTTTATGGGAGCTAGTGTGTTTTTTACGATCATGCCCATGAGGGTTGATTTGCCCACGCCTGAGCCTGCAAAAATTCCTAGCTTTTGCCCCTTGCCGCAAGTAAGCAGTCCATCTATCGTCTTTATACCAACGCTAAAAGGCTCATTTATAAGCCCTCTCTTCATCGCATCTATCGGTGCTCTCATGATCGGCATATATTCAGTCGTTTCAATCACTCCTTTGCCGTCAATCGGCTTCATAAATGGATCGACCACGCGGCCTAGTAAATTTGGCCCCACAGGTATGCTCATACCTTGATCACTTTCGTAGACAAAGTCGCCTATCCTAAAGCCCTCGACAAAGCCAAATGGGCTGATATAAGCGCCATCTGTCTTTATTTGCGTAACCATGCCAAGACCATTTTTGCTCTTATCTTTTGCAACTATTCGCACGATGTCACCGATACTTGGACGAAGTCCAGTGATCTCGATAGTTGTAGCTGTGATTTTGGTTATGATGCCAAAGGTGTTTGAGAGTTTCACACCCTCTTTAAGCTTTAAATTTATATGCTCTAAGCTCAAAAATGCGTTTCCCTAGGAGAGTTTATAAGCGAGAAAAATTCTCGTCTTGTGTCTGCGTTTTTGATAAAGCAGCCTCTAAGCGCTGAGGTTGTCGTAGTTGAGTTTATCTTTTGCACACCTCTCATCTCAACGCACATATGTCTAGCCTCGACGACAACTCCAACACCTTTTGGAGCGATTACGTCCTCAAGCGCTTTTGCGATCTGCTCAGTCATCTGCTCTTGAATTTGCAAGCGTCTTGCGTAGATATTTACCATGCGTGGAATTTTACTAAGGCCAACGACCTTGCCATTTGGAATGTATGCCACATGCACGCGGCCGATAATAGGCAACAAATGGTGCTCGCAAAGGCTGTAAAACTCGATGTTTCGCATGAGAACCATCTCATTATTTGAGCTAGTAAAAAGTGCGTCACCAAGAACCTCTTTTGGATCTTCATCATATCCGCTAGTTAGAAATTTAAATGCTTTAAAGACACGCTCAGGCGTCTTTATAAGCCCTTCTCTATTTGGATCTTCGCCTATTATTGTTAGCATGTTTTTAACCGAATTTTCAAAACTCTCTTGCATAAATTTTCTCCATAATTTTATTGTTAGATTCTACGTTAAAACGCCTTTTATATCTATAAAAATTTACAAATTTACAATGAAATAAGGAAAAATCTGCTATATTTTGGGCTAAAAATTTGTATTCATAAAGGAATTAGATGGAAATCAAAACAAAAGCTCTAGATAGCGTAAATACCCTAGCTAGCACAACTGTAAGTGCAGATGCTATAAAGTCTAGCGTAGAGAAACTAGCAAAAAAAGCAGCAAAAACTATGAAAGTAGACGGCTTTAGACAAGGCCATGTGCCAGTTGCTATTGTGCTAAAACGCTACGAGAAAGAGCTAACAAACGATGCTGAGCAAGATGTCTTAAGAGATGTTGTTGATGAGGCTATAAAACAAGCAGGCAAGAAAAACGATGACCTTATCGGCGAGCCTATCGTTTCAAAATTTGATAGAAAAGATGGAAAGATCGATGTTGAGCTAACAGTTTCATTTAAACCAAGCGTTGATGTGAGCGGCTATGAGATCTTGATACCTGAGTTTTCAAATCCACGTGTATTGAAAAAAGATATCGATGAGAAAAAAACTGAACTTTTAAAAATGATAGCTCCACTTGAAAAAATTGATGGCAAAAGAGGCCTAAAAGTTGGTGACTTTGCTAAATTTGACTTTGAAGGCTTTGTTGATGGCGTTGCATTTGATGGTGGCAAGGCTGAAAACTATGTGCTTGAGATCGGCTCAAATCAATTCATTCCAGGCTTTGAAGATGGTATGGTAGGCATAAAAGCTGGTGGCGAAAAAGATATCGAGGTTAAATTCCCAGAAAACTATGGCGCTGCACATTTAGCTGGCAAAGATGCTATCTTTAAAATAAAACTTCATGAAATTCAAGAGAGAAAAATTCCTGAAAAACTAGATGAAGAGATGCTAAAAACTTTACTTCCAAATGAAGAAAAGCCAACTGAAGAATTACTTGATGAGCGTATAAAAGAGCAAATCCGCCAAGAGAAAATTTATAAACTTATAAATGATGAGCTTAAGCCAAAATTTGCTGAGGCTGCGGTTGAGAAATTTAAATTTGATGTGCCAAAAAATATTGTCGAGCAAGAGATCGATATGCAGTTTAGAAACGCATGGAGCTCATTTACTCCAGATGATATGAAAAAATTTAGAGAGGACAAAGATGCTCTTTCTAAAAAACGTGACGAGTTTAGAAAAGACGCTGAAAATAGCGTTCGTTTAACTTTTATCATCGATGAACTAGCTCGCGTAAGAGGCGTAAAAGTAAGCGATCAAGAGGTTGTTCAAGCGATCTATTTTGAGGCGTATAGAAGTGGTCAAGATCCAAAAGCACACCTTGAGATGTACCGCAACCAAGGCATGCTTCCAGCAATAAAGATGTCAATGATCGAAGAGAAGCTATTTGGTGAGCTATTTAACAAAGAAAAAGACGAGAAAAAAGCAAGTAAAAAAGAGAAGGCCGAGTAATGAGCTATTACGTTCCTGTCGTAGTTGAAAGAACTAGTAGAGGTGAGCGAAGCTATGATATATATTCCCGTCTTTTAAAAGACAGGATCGTTATGCTAAGTGGCGAGATAGAGGACGGCATGGCTGCTTCTATCGTCGCTCAGCTGTTATTTTTAGAGGCTGAAGATCCAGATAAAGATATCTATCTATATATAAACTCACCAGGTGGCGTGATAACAAGTGGCTTTAGTATCTATGACACGATGAACTACATAAAGCCAGATGTTTGCACGATCTGCATCGGCCAAGCTGCTAGTATGGGTGCATTTTTGCTAAGCTGTGGTGCGCCAAGTAAAAGATATGCATTGCCAAATTCTCGCATCATGATACACCAACCACTTGGCGGCGCTAGAGGACAAGCGACTGATATCGAGATACAAGCTCGTGAAATTTTGCGTATGAAAGAGATTTTAAACGGAATTTTGGCCAAAAATACAGGTCAGAAGCTAAGTAAGATCGTAAAAGATACTGAACGTGACTTCTTTATGAGTTCGGCCGAAGCCAAAGAGTACGGACTTGTTGATAAAATTTTGGAGAAAAGTTTTAAATAAGGCCCAAAGTGATAAAGATAGATAATGCACCAGACCCTAAGAAAAAAGTGGTTGAGGTAAAACATATTCTAGAAAAAGAAAAGGTAGATATCTACAGATTTTCAGAAAATGTTTTGCATGAATTAAGCGACGATAATGTTCCATCTACGCCAAATAATTACTCTATTTATTTTGAGAAAATGCTTGATGGGCAGCCTGATGAATTTAGAAAAGAGATCGGTGATATGATAGTCATAAATTCCGAGATCTCAGTGCCATCAGGCAGCAATATATCTATTGAAAAAGAGATAAAGCAAGGATTTATCCAAATAAAAAGCATGCTTCAAGCTGTGGTGCTAATCTATAAAAATTTAGGCATCATGAGAGGCCTAGTGCAAAAGCGCATGGATGCACTCAAAAACAATACAAATATCCTAGCTCTTCAAAATGTTTTAAGCGCATTTAACCATGACTTAATAAAATTAAACAGCCTTATGGATAAGCATCTTGATGTCATTAAAGTAAGCTATGACGAAGTAGCCAAGATGCTTAAATCTATTGAAGAGCAGTCGATTTATGATACGACATATGACGTCTATAATAAAAAATTTCTAGTAGCCACAGTGCAAAGTGAAGTAGAAGCTGTTAAAAGATATGGCTATAACGCATCGTTTTTACTAGTAAGAGCAAAAGATAGATTTACAAATCGTGTTAAAAATTTAAAAGAGCGAAACAATATGTATAAAGCTATATCACAGCTTCTTTTAAGAACTTCTAGAAGAAGCGATATAGTAGCTCATTACGGTGATGGCTGTTTTGCGATGGTTATGAAATATACTGATGAAAATGGCACAAAACAAGCCGGTAGCAGAATTTTAAATATGCTTTCGTCTATACCTTGGAAGATAGATGGTGAAGAGTGCAAACTCGACATCCAAGTGGTTTCAAGCATGATAACAAAAACAAGAAGTGCTGAAGAATTAATCTCTTACTCGTTAGATCAACTAATACTAACACAAGATGATGAGCAGCCTATATTTTTGGGTGAATAAGTAGGAGTTTGAGCTTGATCTTAGAGGTTTTATCTTATCCAAATAAAAAACTTTATGAAGTTTCAAAAGAAGTTAAAAATTTTGATGAGGAACTTCACAAACTACTTGATGATATGTATGATACGATGATTGCAAAAGAGGGCATCGGCCTTGCAGCTATTCAGATAGGTGTCGCAAAAAGAATTTTTATTATAAATCTAGCCAATGACGATGGCGTACAAGATAAAGAAAATCTAATCGAGATCATAAATCCAAAATTTGAGCTACGTGAGGGTGAGTGTGTCTATCAAGAGGGCTGCCTTAGTGTGCCCGGATATTATGAAGATGTAAAAAGAAATGAAGTTGTGGCCATCAAATATCAAGACCGCTTTGGCAAAGAGCAAAGCTTAAAGGCTGATGGGCTTTTGGCTATCGCTATCCAGCATGAAAATGATCATTTAGATGGACATCTTTTTATAGAAAAAATCGGCTTTAATAAACGCAAAAAATTTGATAAGGAATACAAAAAGCAAAAAAAAGAAAAAGCTTCATGAAGTCTTTAAGATGTGCTACTTACGGCGATGGGCTAAAGATAATTGACGTTGAGTCTATCTTCTCTCGTGGGCTTCCTGGTTTTAGCATCGTTGGGCTTGCAAGCACAAGTATAAAAGAGAGCACAGAACGCGTAAAGGCAGCACTTCTAGCGCTTGATTTTTCCTTCCCAGCACAAAAGATAACCATAAATTTATCCCCTTCAGATCTACCAAAGAGTGGCTCACATCTTGATCTAGCTATCGCTCTTCTTATAGCTCTTCAAAAGACAAAAAGCTTAGAGAAAATTTTTGTATTTGGCGAGCTCGGGCTTGATGGAAGCGTAAAAAGCACAGCAAATTTATTTTCTATTTTACTTTTTTTAAGCACGCAGGTAAAAAACGTAAAAGTCTTAGTGTCAAAAGAGATAGCGCAAAAAGCTTCTATGATCCCAAATTTAGAGATTTATGCGGTTAGTACTCTAGAGGAAGCGATTAGATTTTTTAATGACGCAGAATTTGCAAAAAGTATACGTTTTAACGCCACTCATGAACTATTTTCAAATGTGATAGAAATTTCTGGCAAAAGATATGTTCCAAATTTAAACTTCGAGCTTGACTTTAGGGATGTTTTGGGTCAGGATCGCGCAAAAAGAGCCTGCGTTATTGCGGCCGTTGGTATGCACAATATTTTATTTGAAGGCAGCCCAGGAAGCGGCAAAAGTATGTGCGCAAAACGCCTAGTTTATATCATGGCGCCACAAAGCTTAGAAGAGGTGCTAAAGTCTGCCGCTTACCGCTCTTTAAATCTTCAAGATAGTGAATTTACAAGCACTAGAGCTTTTCGCTCACCACATCATACCTCGACAAAAAGTTCAATATTTGGTGGTGGCTCAAATGTCGCAAAGATCGGCGAAATCGCACTTGCAAATGGTGGAGTGCTATTTTTTGACGAATTTCCACACTTTTCTAAACAAGTGATCGAGAGTCTTAGAGAGCCACTAGAGGACAATCAAATCCACATCGCAAGAGTGAATTCAAAAGTGACTTATGAAACGAAATTTATCTTTGTAGCAGCTCAAAATCCTTGCCCTTGCGGAAATTTATTCTCTCGCAATCTAAATTGCAAATGCAGCGAAAACGAGATAAAAAACTATAAATCAAGAATTTCAGCTCCAGTGCTTGACCGCATTGATTTAAAAGTTGCTATGGACGAGAGTTCGCCAGGTGACAAGGCGAGTTTGAGCTCACAACAGATGAGCGATATGGTTTTAAAGGCGTTTATGTTTCAAAAAAAGCGCGATCAAGATGAGCTAAACGGCAAGCTAAATGATGCACAAGTAGAAAAATTTTGTCTACTGGATAATGAAGCAAGAGAAATTTTACAAAAGGCAGCCTCGAGGTACAATCTTTCTCAAAGAGGCATAAAAAGGACACTTAGAGTGGCTAGAAGTATCGCTGACCTTGATGAGAGTGAGCAAATTTTAAAGCCTCACATCTTAGAGGCGCTTAGTTTTAGGGCATAAAGATGAAAAATTTATATTTAGATACAAGAATTTTAGACGAGCGAGCGAGTAAGAAATTTGGCCTTAGTGAAGAGCTTTTAATGGAAAACGCTGCCGCTGGCATAGCAAATTTCATCCGTAAGAAATTTAAAAAAGGTATGAGGGTACTAGGTATTTGCGGTGGTGGGAATAACGGTGCTGATGTGCTTTGCGCGTTAAGAATGCTTGAGGGCGAGTTTGAATGCGAATTTATCTTAGCTAGTCAGAATTTAAAGCTACTTGCGAGTAAGCAGCTTGAACGTGCAAAACTAGCTAATGTGCACGAAAGCCACGATATAGACATTAGTTTAAAAGAGGCGGACTGTGTCATAGATGGACTTTTTGGCTCTGGTTTAAATAGAAATTTAGACAAAAATCACATAGAGCTTATCTCAAAGATAAACAAAAGCCCTGCTTACACCATCGCTTGTGATATGCCAAGTGGACTAAGTAGTGATGGCAAAGTGTTAGGTGCTTGCGTAAAAGCAGACACCACTATCACGATGGGAGCTAGAAAGCTTGGGCTTTATAGCGACGCGGCAAAGGACTTTGTTGGCAAGATAAAGGTCGCTGATCTTGGCATAAGCGCGCAAAACTACGAATGCGAGAGCGACTATCACTTGCTTGAAAAACGCGACCTTGTGCTTCCAAATAGAAAAAATCAGTGCGTAAATAAGGGCGACTTTGGCCACGCATTTATTGTATCTGGCGAGCACATAGGAGCTAGCAAACTTTGCGCAAAGGCAGCATTTGCTTTTGGGACTGGGCTAGTTAGCGTGATAAGCAATGAGAGTCTAAATTTGCCAACGCAGATCATGCAAGCTAGCAAGATAAGCGATAAAATGAATGCCGGAGCCGTTGGCATGGGGCTTGGCAAAAAGGGCGTAGAAGAGCTTGATACACAAATTTTAAAAGGCAAAAAGCTTGTTCTTGACGCTGATATCTTTTACAGCGCAAAAGTGCTTGAACTACTAAATGAAAACTGTGTTTTAACGCCCCATCCAAAGGAGTTTTGTTCACTTTTAAATCTTTGTAATATAGCAGATATCGACGTAAAAACATTACAAGAAAATAGATTTGCTTATGCTAAGTCTTGGAGCGAGAAATTTAAGGCCGTGCTCGTGTTAAAAGGCGCAAATACAATAATTGCTAAAGATGGAAAAATCTATATCATGCCTTATGGTAAAAATATACTTGCAAAAGGTGGCAGTGGTGACGTGCTAAGCGGATTTGTACTTGCTCTTTTAGCTCAAGGCTATGAGCCACTAAATGCTGCCATATCGGCTACACTAGCTCATGCACTAAGCCTTAGAAATTTTGGCAAAAACAGCTACGCGCTCGAGCCAACAGACATTATAAAAGGAGTAAAATGCTTACGAAAAAAATAGCCGTACTTTTTAGCGGTAGTGGCTCAAATTTAGAAGCGATACTTAAAAAAGTTCATAATCAAATTTTTAATGGTATAAAAATCGAAGTTTGCCTTTGTATTTGCAACAAGCCAGGAGCATATGGCATCGAGCGTGCTAAGAAATTTGGGCTTGATACGACGATAATAGAGAGTGCCAAATTTGCAAATAGAGAAGAATTTGACGCTGCAGTTGTGGAACAAATTTTAAAAAGCGGCGCTGAACTAACGGTGCTTGCTGGGTTTATGAGGATATTAACTCCTGTTTTTACATCAAAGATAAAAGCCATAAATTTACACCCATCTATATTGCCACTTTTTAAAGGCGCTCATGCGATAAAAGAGAGCTTTGAGAGCGAGATGATGCTTGGCGGAGTTAGCGTACACTACGTGAGCGAGGAGCTTGACGGAGGTAAACTCATCGCACAAAGAGCGTTTGAAAGAGAAGATGGTATGAGTTTGGAGGATTGGGAGAGCAAAATCCATGCGATAGAGCATGAAATTTTGCCTGAGAGCATAATAAAAATTTTAACAAAGGAAGCAAATGTTTGAATGGTTTAGTTCGCCAGAAGCGTGGATATCGCTACTTACGTTAACTGGCTTAGAGATAGTTTTAGGCATAGATAACATTATATTTATCGCTATTTTGGTAGGTAAACTACCTCCAGAGCAGCGCGGTAGTGGTAGGATCGTTGGCCTAGGGCTAGCTATGGTGACTAGAATTTTACTTTTACTTTCATTGTTTTGGATCATGAAGCTTACGAAGCCACTCTTTACTATCGCAGAATTTAGTATAAGCGGCCGAGATTTGGTACTTATACTAGGCGGTCTATTTTTACTCGTAAAATCAACCCTTGAAATACATTCTAGTGTTTCGGGTGAGGGCGAAGAGCATAAAAATAGTAAAAAATCACATGCAAATTTCTTGGTTATTGTAAGTGAGATAGCTGTTTTGGATATTGTTTTTTCTCTTGATAGTGTTATCACGGCTGTTGGAATGGCTGAGCATATAGAGATAATGATCATAGCTGTTATTTTAGCAGTTGGTGTAATGATGATAGCGTCAAAAGGTATTTCTAATTTTGTAGATAATAACCCGACTATAAAAATTTTAGCACTTGCATTTTTGGTGCTTGTGGGCATGACGCTCGTTGCTGAAGGATTAGGATTTCATATTCCAAAGGGGTATATCTATTTTGCGATGGCATTTTCATTGGCAGTGGAAAGTATAAATATTTATGCTAAAAAGAAAGTGTTAGCTAAATAATATTTTTACGATGATGAAAAAGCTAATGATATGATGGATAAAATGTTAATCAAAAAATTTTAGCCCGAAAAGATAAATCTGTTGAAATTTGAAGGTAAAATTTTGATAAGCATAAAATGCATAATAGATAGTAGATCGATGTTTGTTTTGTTGTAATATCAGTGTAAAATATTCGTGTCAAGCTACTTAAAAATCCGTGAAATAAAGGACATACTTTATAGCTAGGTAGTAAAATAGAGAAGTATAAAAAGCTTGCGTGTGTAAAAAATTAAGTATTTGGCGAAGTATTAATTAATATTTTTGATTGAATTATCTTTTATATATAATTTCTATTAATTTAAGTGTTTTTTAATTGACTTTATAAAAAAAACAAGTTAAAATACGACTTTTTAATGAGGTAGTGGCATAAACTTACAAACACGACTCAGGCGGGGTGTAGCGCAGTCTGGTTAGCGCATCTGGTTTGGGACCAGAGGGCCGAAGGTTCGAATCCTTTCACCCCGACCATGTTAGATGGTGAGTGTAGCTCAGTCGGTTAGAGCATCAGATTGTGGTCCTGAGGGTCGTGGGTTCGATTCCCATCACTCACCCCATTTTGGGCGCTCGTAGCTCAATTGGATAGAGCGACAGACTTCGGATCTGTAGGTTATGGGTTCGACTCCTATCGGGCGCGCCACTTAAAATACTTTATGCGCTCATAGCTCAGCTGGATAGAGCAACGGCCTTCTAAGCCGTAGGCCTCAGGTTCGAATCCTGATGGGCGTACCACTTTATTATTGTTGTGCGGATGTGGTGAAATTGGCAGACACGCCAGACTTAGGATCTGGTGCCCCACGGCGTGAAGGTTCAAGTCCTTTCATCCGCACCATTCTTTTTTATAATTTGAAATAGTCTTATATAATCAGCATTTATTGTAGAAGATATTAGATATTTTTCTTGTTTCTTGACATGCAATAATGTTTTTTGTATAATCTCAATTCTTTTTTAAGCAAATGTCTTGCTAGCTCAGTCGGTAGAGCATCTCACTTTTAATGAGGGGGCCGTTGGTTCGAATCCAACGCA